>CAZYUZ010000089.1:0-8067 GCA_964650775.1 uncultured Lachnoclostridium sp.
TCTACATGTTTCTGCATTTCCTTTGGAAGTTTGGTAAGCCCTACATTGGTAAGTCCGGCACTGGACTGGCCATCCTGTACATTTGCGTAAAATTTACGTACCGTAAAGTCTTTGATAAAAAGAGGTACAATACGAATCAGTGGATTTTGTTGTACCGATGCATTGGTTACAATGTCAGCATTTAAAAATTTCGGATTAATATAGTAACGCATGTAGTTGTGCACATGCGCTAAAATTTCTTCGAAAGTATAGTCTCCCATACGCGGATCGATGCTTGGGTAAACCATGGAAATGAAATTTCGCAGTGTTTTGGAAGGGAAAAAACTACGCAAATTTACCGGCATGGCAAGCGTTACCGGATGCTCGCGAAATGGCTTTTCTGCCTTTTGTTTTTGCAGCAGCGCGTAGAGCAACACTGCATTTAAGTATTCTGTAATAGTTACCCCATATCCTTTGGATACGATTCGGAGTTTGTCCACCGGAATGACGCCACAGATAATATTTAATGTATAGAATGGTTCTTTCGTGCCACGTACGCGGTAGGCTTTTCCCTGCGTTCTTGGGCGTCCTATCTTGGATGAAGCATAGCGAAGATAAGCATCCTCAAATTCTTCCGGATCCGGAGCTTCTGTAATGTCTAAAACCCCTTCTCCATTTGGAATATCATGTCCTAGCAGTCTTAAATACACAGCAGTTAATGTTTTCAGAAAATACAATGTTCCCGCACCATCTGAGAGGGAATGAAAAACTTCAAGAGAAATTCTTTTTTCATAATAATAGATTCGAATCAGATAGCGGTTATTTGCCTTAAAATGCATTGGCATACAAGGGTTTTCGATATCCGGGCGAACAAATGGTCCTGGTCTGTGATTTAATTCTAAGTAACGCCAAAAAAGCCCTTTTCGAAGCGCTACCTGAAAGGTAGGGAATCGAGAGAGCGTCATATCAAGTGCCTTTTGTAAAATGTCCGGCTGAACATTCTCCTTTAAGGACAGAGATATACGGTACACGTTGGAAAAGTTCTTGCGCTGCAATGTCGGATAGACGTTGGCGGATAAGTCCAGTTTGTACCAGGTTTTATGGCGTTTATCAGTATTTTTCTTCATATTCTTATTATAAACAAAAAAACGTGCTCCTGACAACTGATAGCAAAAGAAATCTTGTACTGAAAAAAATACTTGACAAAAGTTGATTAAGTGAATAGTATACAGTGTGAACTATTCACAAAGTGAACTTTCGAGAGGTAACTATGCAAAATATCAATGAAAAAGTTTTAAGCGCATGGCTGAAGCTTTCTACCGCAATTTGCAATGAACGTATTGTTTCGGAGCTTCCATATAATGAATCATTGATTTGCGGGATTCTTCATGAAAATGCCACAGAGCATCCGGATGAAAAGATTACAGCGACAGATTTGTGTGAAAAAACGAATATTCAGAAATCCCAGATGAATCGTATTTTAAATACGCTGGAAGAAAAGGGATTGATTTTCAGAAAACGTTCTGAAAAAGACAAACGTCAGGTATTTGTATCCATGAATATGGAAAATGCAGAAGTATATGAACGACAGCATAAAAATATCTTAAAGGTTGTTGATGAAATCGTTGAAAAAGTAGGAAAAGAGAAAGCGGACGAAATCGTTTCGCTGTTTACATTAATATCAAATAAAGCGAAAGAGGTAATTGATCATGATTAGATTTTTAGTAGACACATCATCAGATTATACAGTAGAAGAAATTAAAGCAAAAGGTATGGAGCTTGTGCCGCTTCACATTACACTTGGAGAAGCGGATTACAGAGACGGCTATGATTTAACAAAAGACCGTTTTTATGAATTGTTAACATCCAACGAAGAATTTCCAAAAACATCTCAGCCAACACCACAGGATTTCGTGGACATTTTTGAAGATGTACAGGAAAAAGGTGACGAGCTCATCTGCATCCTTCTTTCTTCTAAATTAAGCGGAACATATCAGAGTGCTACACTTGCAAAAAATATTGTAGAATATGATAACATTCATTTAGTAGACTCTTTAGGTGCAACACATATGATTCGTATCATGGCAGATCATGCACAGGAGTTAGCAAACGCAGGAAAATCTGCAAAAGAAATCGTTGCAGTTTTAGAAGAAATGAAATCCAAAATCAAAGTTCTTGCAGTTGTAGATACATTAGAATATCTTTGCTAGGGTGGTCGTGTATGCAAAACAACTGCTGCAATCGGTTAAATTGCTATAGTAAAAACAATGATTACAGTTGCAGAAGGTGAAGTTGCGGTCATCGGTAAGAGCATGGGTAAGAACAAAGCAATTGGCAACCTTTTAAAAGCACTTGGAGAATGTGAAGTAGATGACAGATTCCCAATTTACTCTGTATCAACTTTAGGGGAAGAAAACTGCGAAGCTTTTGAAGCACGTTTAGCAGCAGAAGGTTATCACTTTAAAGAACGTCTTCAGATTGGTGCCACAATTGGTACTCATGTAGGACCTGGTGTTTTCGGAATGATATTTGTGCAGAAATAATATACAATAATAGTAATTGTTACTAGAATAAATATTTTCAAAATAGAACTCATATGCTATACTATACTCAAAGAAATGAATTGAGAGGTGGGCATATGAGTTTTGCAGTTTTGGGTGGATTATTATTACCGTTATTAGGCACAATTCTCGGTGCGGCTTGCGTTTTCTTTATGAAAAAGGGGATGCATCCGACAGTACAGAGAATTTTAACAGGCTTTGCAGCCGGTGTCATGGTAGCAGCTTCTATTTGGAGTTTAATTATTCCAGCGCTTGACCATGCATCAGATATGGGAAAATGGTCTTTCGTGCCGGCAGTCATTGGCTTCTGGCTTGGAATTTTGATGTTACTTGCACTGGATAGAATGATTCCTCATATGCATTTGGATTATAAATGCGAGGGTCCGCAGTGCAGTTTGCAGAGGTCCACAATGCTGGTATTTGCAGTGGCGTTACATAATCTTCCGGAAGGTATGGCAGTTGGTGTTGTATTTGCCGGATGGCTTGCAGGAAATGAAATGATGTCTTTATCAGGTGCGTTGATTTTATCACTTGGGATTGCCATCCAGAACTTCCCGGAAGGTGCGATTATCTCCATGCCGCTAAGAACTGAAGGCGTGAGTAAACGCAGAGCATTTGGTTATGGAGTAATGTCAGGAATTATCGAACCGATTGGTGCCGTGATTACGATTCTGGCAGCAGAGTTTTTTGCACCAATCTTACCTTACTGCTTAAGCCTTGCAGCAGGAGCTATGTTCTACGTAGTTGTAGAAGAATTAATTCCAGAAATGTCAGAAGGAAACCATTCCAATATCGGAACCATCGCATTTGCGGTGGGATTTTCCCTGATGATGATCTTAGATGTGGCGTTAGGATGAGGATCTGAAATTAATTTTAACTGATAGGGTGACGAAAAAGTAAAACCCCACTGTATGGTATATAAAACAAGCCGAGGTCAAGCAAAGCCTCGAGGTGGTTTTATATACCATGCGGTGAGGGTATAGTTATGGATTATTCATAACGTGTTAAAATAATATCTGCACCTTTACGAGCTGGAGCCTCAGGCGCTTCATCCGGATATCCAGCAGCAATCACTGCACCGACAATCTGATCTTCCGGAAGATTTAATGCTTCAGCAATCTTCGCATCATCAAAGATACCCATAATGCATGTGCCAACGCCTTTTTCATGCGCCGCCAGGCAGAAAGTCTGTGTAGCAATACCGGCATTGAACATTTCCCAGCGATCGCCCTTGCTTGTTGTGAAGGAACCGTCTCTTTCATATCCACAGCGTTTTGTTACATAGGACACGAGGACAATGGCTGGAGCCTGAAGTAATGTTTTGGTGTTAAAAGTAAATCCGCATACACATTCGTTTGCAATTTTTTCCTTTAATACAGGATTTGTAACCACATGGTAGCGTGCAATCTGAGTATTTTTCCAGCTAGGTGCATATTTTGCAGTTTCTACGATTTCATATAATACATCCACAGGGATGGCATCAGATTTATATTTTCTGATACTTCTTCTTGTTTCGAGACATTCTTTTGCGTTCATAATGCTTCTCCTTGATAAATTCTGTAGTTAGTATAACATATAATTCCAATGAAAACATCAGTGATTAATGGATTTTTAGAAATGGTCGAATGCGTTTGCTAATCCAATATGCAAGACATAATTTACACAAATCAGGGATGATAAAAGGGAACACGCACAGCGTCAGTGTGGTCATCACCCCGTAGGAATTTTCTGCATTCATGGAAATATTCATAAACCAGAAGGTGCCAAAAGCATAGCAAAGGATTAAACCTAAGAGCATGGAAATCAACTGTACATAGTTTTTACGACCAAATGATTTTTCAAAAAACCATCCGCTAAGTCCGATCAGGATAAATCCGATGACATATCCCCCGGTATTTCCCAGCAGATATCCAAGCCCTGCACCAAAATTTGAAAAGACTGGAATTCCAACGGCGCCTAAGAGCAAATAGATGAGGACTGCAATGGTCCCCTGTTTTCCGCCAAGTAACAGCATAGTTAAAAATACCGCAAAGGTCTGTAAAGTAAAGGGAATGACTGTAGGAATCGAAATCCATGAACAGATTGCCAGAAGTACGGCAAATATGCCGGCATAAACAATATGGTAAGTTCTGTGATGCATGTCCTTAAATTCCTCCTTCCCTGAAAATCGCCTGAATTATAGCATTCCAGGAAGGAAACTGTCAATTGCTGGCATCAGAACATTCGAATATTGCACGAATAGTCGAAATATGGTTTAATAAAATCAGAGAAAATCGTGAAAAATTTTTACGAGAACGGAGGATGTGCAAATGGCATTTTTTGAAGATTTAGGGAAAAAACTGACAAAGGTTGGGGAAGCAGCTGCTGAAAAAACAAAGGAAGTTGCAGAATTTACAAAAGCAAATGCAAAAATTTTAGATGTACAGAACAAACTGGACAAAGCTTATATGGAAGTAGGAAAAAAATATTTAGAACTTCACCCTGCAAATGACGAAGAAGAAATGAAAGCTGTTGTAGAAGCAGTTTATGCATTGGAAGATCAGTTAAAAGAACTTCGCAAACAGTTACAGGATTTAAAAGGAACTGTGAAATGCGAAGTATGTGGCGCTGAAGGTGACGCAGAAGCGGCGTTTTGCAGCAAATGTGGTGCAGAACTGAAAAAAGAAGAAGTAATCATCGACGTGGAAGAAGTAACAGAAGCAGACTTCGAAGAAGTAGTGGAAGACGTTGTAGAAGTAGTAGAAGACGTAGTCGAATAGACCGATAGGTTAAAATTGGCTGAAAAGCGTTCAACGAACAAGGCAGGCATAACAAAGACAAGCCGAAGTCAAGCGTAGCCTCGAGGCGGTCTTTGTTATGCCTGCCGTATTTTTTGATCACTACTCAGTTAGCTTTAAGTCGCCCTCCTTAATCCAGCCAATTTTCTTTAAAATCATTGTAAAAATTGGACAAAGAACTGCCGGAAGTACAAAACAGATCAGAATCAATCCAATCCAGTCAAATGCAGTGATGGCTGCTTTTGTTCCTGCTGCAATATCATTTACCCATCCTGTGTAAACACCAATCTGTCCAACCAGACCGCAGGTTCCCATACCTGAGGAAACCGCTGCACCGTTCATTTCCAGTTTAAAAATGCAGGTTGCAATTGGACCTGTGATTGCAGAAGTCAAAATGGCAGGAATCCAGATACGAGGATTTTTTACGATATTACCCATCTGTAACATGGAAGTACCAAGTCCCTGAGAAATGAGCCCGCCAACCTTGTTTTCCGGATAACTCATAACCGCAAAGCCGATCATCTGTGCACAGCATCCTGCAACTGCAGCTCCGCCTGCAAGACCTGTTAAAGAAAGGGCTGCACAGATAGCTGCGCTGGAAATTGGAAGTGTCAGTGCAATACCAACGATGACGGAAACTAAAACACCCATGATAAATGGCTGCTGTTCTGTTGCCCACATAATGATATGTCCGACTGCGCTTGCGGCTTGTCCGATTGCCGGAGCCCATAAAGCAGAAAGGCTGACACCAACCAAAATTGTCACCAGTGGAGTTACCAGAATATCGATTTTGGTTTCTTTGGAAACTGCTTTTCCGCATTCAGCAGCGATGATGGCAATGATCAGAACCGCCAGCGGGCCGCCTGCCCCACCGAGACCGTTTGCAGCATTACCAACTGCAATGAGAGAGAAAAGTACCAGTGGAGGACAATGCAGTGCATAACCGATGGCCACTGCCATGGCAGGACCGGACATTGCGGTTGCGTAACCTCCCACAGTATTTAAATAAGGAATGTTTAACTGTGTTCCAAGTGTGTTAATGATCGTACCAATCAGCAGAGAGCAGAAAAGCCCCTGTGCCATGGCACCCAACGCGTCAATTCCATAACGCTTTGCGGAAATTTCAATATCTTTCCGTTTCATAAATGCTTTGAATTTTTCCATATGTATACCTCTTATCAAGTATGTATTTACAGGTGTCTTGTCAGCTTGACCTTAAACAGTTTAATAGGTTGAAAAGTAATTGTCAAGTATGTTAAACTGTTATGAGCGAAAAAAATATGTATTGGAGATATTACATTATGAAAAAAAGATTACTTGCATTACTTTTTGTGGGAGTGTTAGCCTTAACTGGCTGTCAGAGTGAAGAAGAAGCCAAAAAAGAAGCCATTCAGGCAGCTTTTGAAAACATTGGGATGGAACACAGTACCGTGATCATGAATGTTTTATCAAAAGAATGGGCAGAAGTTGACGGAGAAGATACCTATGTATTTACAAAGGAAGGAACAGGGGAAATTTCCGGCGATGCATTCACTTATTCCTGCGGGTTTGATGAAGAAAATCAGATTGCATTAAAAATTGTGATGGATGAAACCGGGGAAGAAAAATATTACTATGTTTCTACGGATGATACTGGTTATGGTTTAAATCTCGATCTGGCAGGCGATGAAAAGGATGTTTATCTGCTGCAGAGTAATGTGGAGCTGATTGATCTTTCTGATGAGCGTGCGGCTGCAGTTGTTGGTGAATGGGCGGACAAGAGTGATAACAGATATATTTTAAATGAAGATTATACAATGCTGATCAAAGGCTCTCAGAGCGAAACAGAAGGAACTTTCAGTGTTGTAGAGTGGAAAGAAGATGGCAAGCTGCTTCTGACACTGGTCTTTGGCAGTGATACGATGGAATTCAATTTTGAATTTTTAGATGATGGTGACACCATGAAGCTTTGCAGACCGGGAACAGATGTGATCCATACATGGATTAAGAAGTAATGAAAATTATAGGACATATTCACACGGATTTTCCAAGCAAATTTGGGATTCCGAGACAGAGCGGATTGGTTCCGGAATTAAAAGGAACGATTACCTTTGAACCGGAATATCGAAATCCGCAAAGTTTTCGTGGACTGGAGGAGTTTTCCCATATCTGGCTTTTATGGAAATTTTCAAAGTCAGAGAAGGAGCACTGGTCAGCGACGGTGAAACCACCGCGGCTTGGTGGAAAGAAAAGGATGGGCGTGTTTGCGACCCGCTCTCCATACCGACCGAATGATATTGGTCTGTCTTGTGTAAAATTAGAGAAGATTACGTATGATACAAAAGTTGGTCCAATCCTATATGTGGCAGGTGCCGATTTGATGGATGGCACACCGATTTATGACATCAAACCATACATTGCTTATGCAGACAGCCATCCGGATGCGACCGAAGGCTTTGCAGGAAGTGTCAAGGAGAAGGAGCTTTTGGTGAATTTTCCGAAAGTGCTTTTAGAACAATATCCGGAAAATAAAAGGGAAGCCATTATCGGAGTGTTAAAGCAGGACCCGCGCCCGGCATACGATACCGATGAATCAAGAGTTTACGGTGTGGAGTTTGCCGGATTTGATGTCCGCTTTACGGTAGTGGGAGAACTGTTGGAAGTGAAAGAACTGGTAAAATTAGATTAGAAGACAAAAGGAGAAATTGGTTATGGCAATGAATCCAATGGCGCTTTTAAAAGCGAAAAAATCATGGGAAACATTTTGTGGA
>CAZYUZ010000090.1:0-1750 GCA_964650775.1 uncultured Lachnoclostridium sp.
TGATTTATTATGCATTTATCTTAATCGGTCTTATGATGGTTACATACATTCCAGCTGTATCTATCGGATTACCACAGATGATGGGAATTCTGTAAATAAGAGTCGGTTTTATAAAGACTTCTGGGCGTGTCCTTCGGGACACGCCTTTTTTAGTTAGCTATGACGAATCGCACGATTTTGTCAAAATTCTACAAAAATACAGGATGAAATTAAGGTCTTTTGTGAAGTAAATAACAAAGGTAGATTTTTAATTTTAAGTGTGATACATTTAATGGTGAGATAAAATTTCTAATTGTAGGTGGCATCATGGGGAGCATTAAGATACCGATTGAGACCTCAGCCAGACATATTCATATTAGTCGTGAAGATTTTGAGAAATTGTTTGGAGAGGGAAAAGAATTAACGTTTGTGAAGGAACTATCACAGCCAGGACAGTATTTGGCAAAGGAGAGAATTACCATTGCAGGACCGAGAGGGACATTTGAAAATGTTGCTATTTTAGGACCATTTCGTAAGGAAACTCAGGTTGAGCTGTCATTGACTGATACGAGAAAAATTGGAGTTCCGGGCGTGATCAGACAATCGGGTGACGTGGCAGATACACCGGGATGTAAGCTCATTGCAGAAGACAAGGAGCTGGACATTGAAAGAGGTGTGATCGTTGCAAAAAGGCATATCCATATGACACCTGGAGACGCCATAAAGATGCGTTTAAAGGACAATGAAGAAGTTTTTGTGATTACACAAAGCTTTGACAGGGCACTGATTTATGCCAATGTAGTTGTCCGTATCAGTTGGGATTATCAGTTATCCATGCACGTAGATACTGATGAAGCCAATGCGTTTGCGGGGGATGAAAACCCTCATGGCGTTGTATTGAAACTCTTTGGCGGAGATGCCTATGACCTCGGAAAATGGGCAGATGAGCTGTTAGAGGGAATTAATCGAACCATTTAGAAATCGTTTTAGCAAGTAGGCTTAAAAAGCCAAAAAATAGGGGGAAAGATCAAATGAAGAAAGTTACATTCCAAGGTGGTGTACATCCGAGTGATCAGAAACAGTTTTCCAGAGATATCCCTTTCACCGTGTATGAACCAAAGGGCGATATGGTATTCCCATTAAGCCAGCATATCGGTGCACCGGCAGTTCCGGTTGTGAAAAAAGGCGATGAAGTTCTGGCAGGCCAGATCATTGCGGAAGCTGGTGGTTTCGTTTCTGCAAACATCATCAGCTCATGTTCAGGAAAAGTAAAATCCATCGAAAAACGTATGACTGCAACTGGTACAAAAGTACAGTCTATCGTAATCGAAAACGATGGCGAATTCCGAACAGTTGAAGGAATCGGTACAGAAGTTGATTATAAAACTCTGACCAAAGAAGAAATTTTAGCAAAGATCAAAGATGCTGGTATCGTTGGTCTTGGTGGTGCCGGATTCCCGACACACGTAAAACTGGCTCCGAAGAATGCGGATGAGATCGAATATATCATCGCAAACGGTGCGGAATGTGAACCTTATATCACATGTGATGATCAGTTAATGAGAGGAAGCGCTGACGAAATCGTAACAGGTATGGAAATCATGTTAAGCCTGTTCCCTAACGCAGAAGGCGTAGTCATTATCGAAGAAAACAAACCGGAAGCGATTGCTGCTATGGAAAAGGCATGTGAAGGCCACAAAAAAGTGAAAGTTTTACCGGTTCAGACAAAATACCCACAGGGTGGTGAACGTTCCTGTATCACAGTTGTTAC
>CAZYUZ010000090.1:1850-8059 GCA_964650775.1 uncultured Lachnoclostridium sp.
TGAAAAAAGCAATCAGCGGCGGTCCTATGATGGGATTTGCGATGGCAAACTTAGATGTTCCTGTCCAGAAGAGCAATAACGCGATTACACTTCTTGGCTTTGATGCTGTAGAAACAGCACAGGCTCAGATGACAGCATGTTTAAGATGCGGACGTTGTAATGATGCCTGTTCTTTAGGCCTTGTACCACAGATGATGGCTCAGGCTGCAGAGAACAAAGATTATGACAGATATGAAAACAAATTATATGGTATGGAATGTGTAGCATGTGGTTCCTGTACATACATCTGCCCTGCAAAACGTCCATTAATGCAGTTATTTAAACAGACAAAAGCAGAGATCATGGCTGCAAAAAGAGCAGCTCAGGCTGCAAATAAGTAAGGGGGTAATGAGAAATGGCTAAATTATTAAATGTTTCTTCAAGCCCGCACGTGAGAAGTAGTCTGACAACAAATAAGATTATGTATCAGGTAATCCTTTCCTTAATGCCTGTAACAGTTATGGGTATTATCAACTATGGAATGGGTGCTCTGTCAGTCATTCTCGCTGCTGTGATTTCAGCAGTTGTTGCAGAAGCGGCTTTCAACGCAATTATTAAAAAACCACAGACAATCGCTGACGGAAGTGCAGCGTTAACAGGTCTGTTACTTGCACTGGTACTTCCTCCGGAATTACCATTGTATATTCCAATCCTTGGCTCCGTATTTGCAATCGTTGTTGTAAAAGGATTCTTCGGCGGTCTTGGTAAAAACTTCATGAACCCTGCTTTAGCAGCTCGTTGTTTCCTGTTAATTTCTTACGGTGCAATCGTTACTGTATACAAAATTGACGGTGTAGCTACAGCTACTCCATTAGTAGATATGGCAGCTGGTGAAACAGTGAACTTGATGTCTCTGTTCATGGGAAGCGCAAGCGGTGTTATCGGAAGCTCTGTACTCGGTTTACTCATCGGTGCGGTGATGATGTTTGCTTTCAAAGTAATCACATGGCATATTCCAGTGGCAACACTTGCAGCCTTCACATTATTCATGGCAATCTTCGGTGGTCAGGGATTTGATATCCATGCCCTCCTCGTACATATCATGGGTGGTGGTATCCTCTTAGGAGCATTCTTCATGGCAACTGACTATGTAACAAGCCCTGTAACTCCTACAGGTCAGTTAGTATTCGGTGCTGTTGTTGGTATCCTTTGCGGTCTCTTCCGTGTACTTGGTTCAGCAGCAGACTCTGTCAGCTACGGTATTATCTTTGCGAACATCTTAGTTCCATTGATTGAAGATTATACAGTTCCAGTGGCTTACGGTCATAGAAAACAGAAAGCGAAAGAAGAAAAAGCGGGCTTCTCTATTCCAAAACCGGCAATTACACTTTGCGTGATTACATTAGTAGCTGGTTTAGCACTCAGTGCTGTATATGCATTAACAAAAGATACAATCGCAGCTCAGAAGTTAGCAAAAGAACAGGAATCTTACAAAGCAGTTTGTGCTGAAGCAGCAGAATTTGTTTCTGACGAAGCAATTGATGCAAAAATTGCCGAACTTGCAGGCGGTATTTACGGAACTGACTTTGGTAAAGCATACATCAATAAGGTTATGATCGGTAAAAATGCAGCTGGCGAAACAGTTGGTTATGTAATCAGCGCGACAAGTGGTGACGGTTTCGATGGTGACATTGTAATGTCTATCGGACTTGACCTGAATGGCGTTGTAACTGGTGTTGAATTTACAACAATCACTGAAACAGCTGGTATGGGTATGCTCGTAAAAGAACCTGCATTCAAAGATCAGTACATCGGCGATGATGTTGACAGCTTCGTAGTGAATAAAGCAGGCGGTTCTACAGAACCTAACCAGATTGACAGCGTAGCTGGTGCTACAATTTCTTCAAGAGCGGTTACAAACGCAGTCAATGCAGCAAGAGATTTCTTCGCAGCAAATATGAAATAGGAGGGTATATAAATGAAATCATATTTACAGCTTATTTATAATGGTGTCATCAAAGAAAACCCATCCTTAATCTTAATGCTGGGTATGTGTCCAACACTCGCGGTAACAACCTCCGCATCAAATGGTTTGGGTATGGGACTTTCAACAATGGCGGTACTTGTATTAGCCAACCTGTTGATCTCACTTTTAAGAAAGATTATTCCGGATGCAGTTCGACTTCCGGCTTTCATCGTAGTCGTAGCATCTCTCGTAACTGTAGTTGAAATGATTACACAGGCTTATATGCCAGCACTCTACGAATCACTTGGTCTTTACATTCCGCTGATCGTAGTAAACTGTATCATTTTAGGTCGTGCAGAAGCATTTGCGTCTAAGAATGGTCCAGTCGCATCTATCTTCGATGGTATCGGTATGGGTCTTGGCTTTACACTTGCTCTTGTAATCATTGGCTGCCTTCGTGAATTTATCGGTGGCGGTGCAGCATTTGGCATTCAGATTTTACCGGATGCTTACCCAGGAATCGGTATCTTCACAAATGCACCAGGTGCGTTCATGGTTATGGCATTTGTAGTAGCTGTCATGAACAAACTGAAAGTTCCGACAAGAGCAAACGAAGTTGTAGAAGACTGCGACGGATGTTGTGCAAACTGTCAGAAATGTAAACACAATAAGGAGGCATAGGATATGAGTAATTTGATTTTGATCATCGTTACAACAGCGCTTGTAAATAACGTAGTATTAAGTCAGTTCCTTGGAATTTGTGCTTTCCTTGGAGTTTCTAAAAAAATTGATACTTCTCTCAGCATGGGTGCAGCGGTAACAGTTGTTATCACGATCGCAGCTGCTGTAACAAATATTTTATATAACGTAGTATTATTACCATTAGACTTAGACTATCTGAAAACAATCGTGTTCATTCTTGTAATCGCAGCACTTGTACAGATGGTAGAAATGTTCTTAAAGAAAACCTCACCGGCAATTTACCAGGCACTTGGTATTTTCTTACCACTGATCACAACAAACTGTGCAGTATTAGGTGTTTCTTTAACAAACGTTCAGGACGGATTTAACTTCATCGAAAGCGTTATCGCTGGTATTGGTACAGGTCTTGGTTTCACACTGGCAATTGTTCTCTTAGCAAGCCTTCGTGAAAGAATCAACGAAAGAGACATTCCTGCTCCATTCCGTGGCGCGCCAATCGTTCTGCTTTCAGCAGCACTGATGGCAATCGCATTCATGGGCTTTTCCGGTCTGTCCATTTAATTCGGGGAGGTAGCTTATGGGAGCAATTTTAATCGCGACACTCGTAGTCGGCATTGTCGGTTTGGTAATCGGTGTTGCCCTCGTATTTGCGGGTAAGAAATTTTATGTTGAAGTAGATGAGAGAGAAACGGAAGTTAGGGAATGTCTGCCAGGCAACAACTGTGGTGCCTGCGGATATCCGGGATGTGACGGTGTTGCTGCGGCAATCGTTAAAGGTGAAGCACCAGCCAATGCTTGTCCTGTAAACACAGCAGACAACAACGCAAAAATCGCTGGAATCATGGGTGTAGAAGCTTCTGCAACAGTGAAAAAGGTAGCATTCGTAAAATGTGCCGGTGACTGCGAAAGTACATCCAACAAATGTAACTATGTAGGTATTAATGACTGTCGTGCTGCTGTATTAGCAGGCATCTCCATTTGGGAATGTGATTATGGCTGTTTAGGATATGGTTCTTGCGTTGCTGCATGTACATACAATGCAATCCATGTTCAGAACGGTGTAGCAGTGGTTGACGCTGACAGCTGTGCTGGTTGTGGCGCATGTGCAAAAGCTTGTCCTAAAGGACTTATCGAACTTATCCCTGAAGATAAGAAAGTTGCTGTTGCATGCTCTAATCAGGACAAAGGACCTGAAGTTAAGAAGGTTTGTACAGCTGGATGTATCGGCTGCCGTCTCTGTGTAAAACAGTGTGAATTTGATGCAATTACAGTTGATGGATTCCTTGCACACGTTGATTATGACAAGTGTACAGGCTGCGGTAAATGTGCTGAAAAATGTCCATCTAAGATCATTACATGGTTAGATAATGACTAAACTTATGAAAGTGTAAATAAAATACTTTTACAAAAATAAAAGCTTGCATAAAGAACGCCTCGAGGCTTCGCTTAACCTCGGCTTGTCTTTATGCAAGCTGTTTTGTTTTACATTATATTCTGGTTACATTTTCGAAGAATTACATCTTCTCAGGCTCTGGATAGTCTACGCCGAATGTTTCAACTGTCATGGATTCGATGATCTGTGGAACCATTGGGCGGTCCTGCCAGTCTGTGCCTACCTGAGCTATTTTGTCTACAACGTCTAAACCTTCTGCTAATTTTCCAAATGCTGCATACTGTCCATCTAAATGTGGAGAATTCTGATGCATGATAAAGAACTGGCTTCCTGCGCTGTCAGGCATCATGGAACGAGCCATGGAAAGAACACCTTCAGTATGTTTTAATGTGTTCTTGAAACCATTCTGTGAGAATTCACCTTTGATAGAATATCCTGGACCGCCCATGCCGTTTCCGTTTGGACATCCGCCCTGGATCATGAAACCTGCGATTACGCGGTGGAAGATCAGTCCATCATAATAACCTTTTTTTACGAGACTGATAAAGTTGTTGACTGTATTTGGTGCGATTTCCGGATAAAGCTCTGCTTTCATCATATCGCCGTTTGCCATTGTAATTGTAACAATTGGGTTCTGTGCCATATTATGTTTCCTCCTTAAAAATAAACTGATAACAGTTTAACGCATTTTCATGGATTCGTAAAGGTGGAAGTGCTATACTGAAATGCAAAGAAAGATTTCACTGTGGCAGTGGAGGGGACATGAAGGATTTTAATACCTATCTATCAGAAATAAAAAGAGTTGCTCTGGAAGAAGGATATGATTCTCTGGATGAAACATACGTAGAGCATCTTCGAGCTCGTTTTTTCGGCGAAGATGTGATTATTGGGAAAACCGAAAGGCTGACTTTGCGTGAGATGAAAATCTCCGATTTAGAGACGTTTTACGGATTTCAAGATGCGCAGAAGGAACCGGTGTTACGGGCTTTTATAAAAGAGACGAAAGCACAGTCGGAAGAATATTTACGTGCATATATTGCGCATGCATATCCGATGTTTGACTATGGAATCTGGACGGTACTTCTAACAGATTCCAACGAAATTATCGGTTTATGTGGTCTTGGACAGACGGACGTTTTCGGGGAAAGTTGCACAGATTTGGGATACTATATTTGTCCAAAATGTAGAAATCAGGGATTTGCCACCGAATGTATCGAATTTGTGTTGGATTATGCGAAAAATTACTTGGAATTTCCCGACATTTATGCCATAATCAAAGAAGAAAACAGAATTTCCAAGGGAATTTTGCGCAAATTTGGCTTCAAGTACATAAAAATGTGCGAAAAATCTGATGGAAATGTATCTGTATATCAAAAAGATATACGGATATAACGAAATAAGGAGCGGCAATGAGTAATACAAAAATCATTTGTTTTGCAAATAACAAGGGCGGAAGTGGTAAATCTACCACATGCTCTAATGTAGCTTATGGATTGACAGAGTTGGGAAATAAGGTGCTGATGGTGGATGGTGATATGCAGATGAATCTGTCACTGGCATTCTTTGATGAAGAAACAGTCCTTGAATTTGCAAGCAGCGGAAAGAATCTTTACGAAGCAGTCAAAAATCAGAGGGATTTGAAAGATTATATTATTCATACAAAATATGAAAATCTTGATCTGATTCCATCATCCACTTTGATGAGCTCTATCGAATATGAACTTTTTACAAAGTGGCAGAGAGAATTCATTTTAAAGAAATGTTTGCAGAGCATTAAAGAATCCGGTGAATATGATTACATTCTGATTGACGCACCACCAACTCTGGGGGGATGGGTGATGAACATCCTTGTTGCATCGGATGGTTTGATCATCCCGGTAGAGGCAAGCCCTTGGGGACTTTTTGGACTGGCGAATATGTTCGAATTTTTGAGTGCAGTACAGCAGATTTCTTCAGAGTTGAAATTGCTGGGCATCGCAGTTACAAAAGTTGACACAAGAAAGAACTACTTTAAGCAGACAATGGAAACATTAAAAGAGCTGGATGATGTTCATGTATTTGAAAATTTCATCCGTGTGGATAGCTCCATTGAATGGGCGCAGGACAACAGTGTTCCGGTTGTTGCTTACAAAAAGAGCAGCAGAAGTGCAAAAGAATATCTGGAATTAA
>CAZYUZ010000091.1:0-8020 GCA_964650775.1 uncultured Lachnoclostridium sp.
AAAACGTACAATGAGCTTTTTGAGAAAATATTATCAGGAACAGATTTTAACAGAGGCGCCAGAACTCTTATCTCCATATGCACAGGCAGCTGTTTTAATTGAAAAAGCTTTTGACCTAGAGGAGAGTAACCCTACAGAGATGCTTCGTTTGTTAAAAGAAGTGGTAAACGTATACCCAACCATGGCTAGTGTTATCCGTGGATTTATCACTGCCTATGGTATCGAGCAAAAAGATAGAGAACGCCGCCAGAAAGAAGAAATGCGACAGCTCAAGGCACAGATATTGATGCAGGTGCAGGAACTAATCAAACAGAAAAAATATGCAGAGGCACTCAGTATCGTAAAACAGCTACAGCAGATGCAACCAGAGGATTTGGAGTTGGTGAGCCTAGCGTTGGAGCTGAGATTGGCGATTTTGAGGTAAGGACGAGATATGAAAGATAAGATTTTGACGATATCCATGTTGGTATCTGGAAGAGAAGCGACAACTGAAAAGAGTTTGTTATCCTTACAGCCCCTCCGAGAAAAATTGGGCGCAGAGATTATCTTAACAGACACAGGATGTACACCAGAATATCTGGAAAAAATCCGTGGGTTAGCAGATAAAATTTTTTCTTTTACTTGGTGTAACGATTTTGCCAAGGCGCGAAATGTAGGTTTGGAAGCGGCCAGCGGACAATGGTTTATGTTCATCGATGATGATGAATGGTTTGAGGATGTAACACCTATCATCGAATTTTTTCAGTCAGGAGAATACCAGGAGTATCATCAGGCGGTGTATATCGCTCGAAACTATAGCAATCTAGAAGGGACTGCTTATAACGATGATTGGGTATCCCGTTTGATTCGCATCGAGGAAGACACCCACTTCGAAGGTAGTGTTCATGAATGTCTCATGCCAACCAGAGGAAAGTGCAAGCAGCTACCTGCTTTTGTGCATCACTATGGTTATGCCTTTGCGACAGAAGAAGAACGTCAGGCACATTTTCAGAGAAATGTAAGTATTCTAGAAGAATTGCTAGAAAAAGAGCCTAATAATATCAAATGGCCATTGCAGCTGTTAAAGGAATATAATAGTGTTTCTGATTATGAAAGTTTAAAAAAAGTGTCCCTAAAGACCTTGAAAAAGCTAGAGGCGGTAGATGACTTTTTCATGAACATGTGTCGCGGTGCCTTTTATATCGGCGTGTTGATGGCAGAGGTGCAGGGCGCTGAGGCCAAAACAGAGCAAACAGTCCAAGGCACTATCTGGGAATGTTATGAGGATTTCATGAAAAATGAGAAAAATCCTTGGAATGTGCGTGCAGCTATGGCCGTATTTATGCTGTTACATGCACCAGAGGATGAGATGCGTTTGCAGAGTTGTGCAAAGGTTTATCTAGAAGCAGTGGAGAGTCACGAAAAAGACAACTATACAGAGCAGCAAGAAATCATCGCCGACAGTATCGTGTTCGTAAGTGAATATGTGCGTGGATTAGAAAAATATGCGAATACTGTCCAAAATTACATAGCCGGAAATGGTGAGTTTTTATCCTTATTTAGCCGTGTGTGGATGTTGGCAAGAGTGGGTGTCTTACCATTGGAAGACATGTTGTTGTCACTGCCAATGGGACAGTGGATGGTGCAGATGGAGGTTCTTCAGAACCAGGGATATAGCGATAAATGGAACGAAATAGGAAACAATCTGGCAACGATATGTACGAAAAATAACATTCGTTACAGCTATTTCGATCGCATTGTGGAAAACTACAAGATGAAGTACATCTATAGTTCAAAAACGAATGTAGAAAAGATGAACTACGAGAACATGACTCAGATACTCACCGAATTTGCCCAGGCAAATCTCAATTATATGGATTGTATGTACACGGAGGCTGCCTTTGAAAGAGATATGGAGCTATTATCACCAGAAGAAAAAGCGTCTATGTGGATTGCAAATGGACTGTCTGTAGAAGACGGACAGTGGAGAGAAAAACTCCAGTGTTTCAGTGAAGCGGCAAAGATATGTCCAATGCTGGCGGATTTTGTGAAACGATATATGAAATTGTTAGGAGAAGAGTTAGTAAAATAGGGGAGATTTTATGAAACAGAAACCGGTACTTTCAATTGCATTATTGGTATCCAACCGAAAGGATACGATTCAGAGATGTCTAGATTCATTGACACCGATTCGCGAAGCCATACCAAGTGAGTTAATCATTTTGGATACAGGCTGTGACGCAGATTTGCGTGCTATTTTGGACCAATATGCAGATAAAATCGAAAACTTTACATGGATTAAGGATTTCTCAGCAGCCAGAAATGCCACACTGAAAATGGCGACTGGAGAATGGTATATGTATCTGGATGATGATGAATGGTTCGTAGAAACCGACGATCTCATCGAATTTTTTCAAAGCGGCGACTATAAAAATCATGGATATGCCAGCTATATCCAGAGAAACTATATGGATATGCAGGGTAGCCAATGGGCGGATGCCTGGGTGTCCCGTATGATTAAGCGTACACCAGACTTGCACTTTGAGAGCAAGATTCATGAATATATGATGCCAATGGAAGGTAATTGCCGTGCATTACATTCTTATGTAGATCATTATGGCTATGTCTACGAAACAGAAGAGAAGCTGTGGCAGCATTATGAGAGAAACTCTACGCTTTTAAAAGAAATGATAGAAGTAGAACCAACCAATCTGCGTTGGCGCATTCATCTGGCACAGGAATACCGTACCATGCGTATGTGGCATGAGCTTTACGATATGGGAACACAGTGTATCGCTTTAGTAGAAGGCAAAGACGAGATGTACTCCAATATCTATCTAGGCACCTTCTATGCTTGTCGTATTTTAGCCATGCGAGAACAGGGCCTAGGGGCTTGGAAGACACAGGGAGCAGATGGCAGATATATCTCCCCAGAAAACCTAGGCACAGATGCAAAATACTACTATGAAGAAGGCATTCGTCTCTGTGCAGATGCCTTAAAGGATAAGCGAAATACTGAGCTTTTTAGAGCCTTTTGCGAGCTTCGCATGACGTGGTTTACTTATTGGCAGGGCAGATATGACGAGGCTGTGGAGCATGGTTGCAACTACCTGAAATGGCTGGCGTTCTTCGAAGAAAACGAGCCACTTCTATTCCTACAAAAATCAGCGCCAGTGGTATGCGATGCCTTCGATGAAATCATGAAAAAAGAAGTGTATTCCATCCTTATGTGTGCAGATTTGCGTAAAGGAAATGTAGCATATGTGAAGGAATTCTTTGATAAATTAGAGTGGAATGGACATCACCTCTATGTGTTCGAAGACATGGTACCAGTACTCATTGAAGCTATGGATTACATCCCAGCAAATGAAGAGACAGAGGCTGTGTTTGGTCACATTTTAGAAACCATCCAAAATCACGGACCACTTTGTGATTATTACAATCAGGAATTGCAGAAAACAGAAATGCGTAAGCTAGGTGCACAGGTAAAAGAGCAGTTACGGGTACTCATAGATGCTGGTATGAAAGACCAGGCAAGAGCAGTCATCGCACAGGTAAAACAGATGTTACCAGGGGATGAAGAACTAGAAGAATTAGAGAAAACTCTTGGGTGAACTTAATATTATAACACAAAAATTATATTTTGTGCGCAAAAGTCACGAATCGTGAATTCACGTTTTGTGACTTTATTTTTTTGTCCTAATTGGGTTAAAATGCTAATATAGCGTTATAAATAACTTGACACACCCTATCTAATAGGGTATTATAAAGGAGGAAACAAATGACAAGAACGTTTATCCAGACAGAAATGTTTACGAAACAATGGGACGCGTTAGGCTTGACAGATGAAGATATGTGTCGTTTAGAACAAGAGATTATGAGGAACCCACAGATTGGTCCAGTGGTTCCAGGAGCAGGAAATCTTAGGAAGATGAGATTTGCTATAAGAGATAAAGGAAAGCGAGGAAGTGCGAGAGTCTGTTATGTAGATTTTGTTGTAATAGATACTATATATTTAGTTTCAATATATTCCAAAAGTAAAAAAGAGAATTTATCAAAAGCGGAGTATAATGGAATTAAAACAATAATGAAAAATATAGAAAAAAGTTTGCCGAAGGAGAATAGAAATGAGTCAATATTATGAAGAACTAATTCAAAGTTTGCAGGAAGTGTTAGATGATGTACAATCAGGTGGAAAAAAATTAAAACGTAGAGTAGTAACAATTGAACCAGTCAAAGAGTATAAGTCGGAAGAAATTAAAAATATTAGAAATAAAACTGGTTTATCTCAGAGATTGTTTGCAAGTTATTTGGGGGTCTCAAATAAAACGGTTGAAGCTTGGGAATCAGGGAAAAATCATCCATCTGGAGCTGCGTGTAGACTTTTGCATATGATGGAATTGGATGAAAATTTAATAAATGAATTTCCATTTGTTAAAGTAGTAAATGGAGTAGTATAGGATGCAAAGGAGTTGATTAGTATGTTTTCAGAAGCATTGATTCAGATGGACAAAAATACTGTGAAGTTTATGATTGAAGAGCAGAAGAAGGAACTGGGAGAACAGAAAAAAGAGTTAGAAAAGCAGAGAAAAGAGATGGAAGAAAAGAAGAAAGTGATTGAATCACAGGCTGCTCGTATTGCAGAGTTGGAAGCTATGCTCAAGAATTCTCATAAATAGTTAATGAAATCTAGGCAATTATCCGATATAATAGATAAGCAAAAGGAATTGCCAAAATTCGAAAAGAATTGACAAGGCCTCGCGCATGATGCGGGGTCTTTTTATTTGATAAAATATAGGCTTTAGAATACTATAAAAGAGGTTTAACGTGAGCAAAATCATAAGAGAGAAACACTTGAACATCATAGAGTTATTATCAGAGGCAACAACAGTAACTGCTCGCCTGATAAAAGAGGACAAGCTACAGGATTGTCTTGTTTTGCTCGCAGACTGCCAGGATGGTGCGGTAGCTCTCGGTAGTCATATAGAAAAGCTATATGGTATGAATACCATGTCGGTAAAGGCATTAGACCAATACTGTGAATGCTTATATCAGCTCAGTGTGGCTTTGGATGAACAAACTCAGGTAGAGGTAGCATATACCGCTTTAAAGGAATCCATCATCCAGACAAAAGAAACCTATGAAAAAGAGTTTCCGGATAAAAAAGAAGTGGTATTCTTGCCATATAAAGCGGCTATGTGGGACTCGCTGGAAAGTGTGTGGATGGCAGCTAGAGATGATGAGGAATGCGATGCCTATGTGATACCGATTCCATATTATGACTTGGACGAAAATAGAAATTTCAAAGAATTCCACTACGAAGGGGACATGTACCCAAGTTGTGTGCCTATCACATCCTATGAAGATTATGACTTGGAAGAACGTCATCCAGATATGATATTCATTCACAATCCATATGATGAATTTAATACGGTAACTAGTATCGCACCAGAATTATATAGTTCCAAGATTAAGGACTTTACAGAGAAGTTGGTGTATATACCATATTTCGTATTGGGTGAGATAAGTCAAGATAACCAGGAAGCCATTGATGATATGAGTCACTTTTGCTTTTTGCCAGGAACTGTTCATGCAGATAAGGTTATCGTGCAGTCAGAAGATATGAGACAGATTTATATAAATGAGTTTTTGAAAAAAGCCACTGCACAAGGGATGAAGGTTTCCCGTGAAGAATTGGAAAAGAAAATCCTTGGACTAGGTTCACCAAAGTTTGACAAGGTAAATAATGTAGATGAAGCAGCTTTAAATGTTCCGATGGAATGGAATAAGTTGATATATAAAGAAGATGGTAGTAGAAAGAAGATTATCTTTTATAACACAAGTCTCACCCCATTTTTAAAAGAGGGAGAAGCAATGATCAGAAAAATAAAAGATGTGCTTCGTATATTTTACGAAAATAAAGATGAAGTGACATTGCTGTGGAGACCACATCCACTGATGAAAGAGACAGTATCTGCGATGCGTCCAGAGCTGTGGAAAGAATATGAACAAATCGTAGCCAAATATTGTAGAGATGGTTGGGGCATCTACGATGACACTGCGACTATGGATATGGCAATTGCCATTAGTGATGCATATTATGGGGATTCAAGTAGTGTCGTTCAGGTGTATCAGGAGACGGGGAAACTGGTGATGATACAGAATGTGGAGATTCTGTCAACAGAAATGAATTATTGAAAAGATCTGATTGGAGAGACAAGACCTCGTGCAATGCGAGGTTTTGTTATATGAGTTTGAGCAATATTGAAATATGTATAAAGGGTGGAGATAATATGAAACAAGTATCAATAATAATACCATTGTATAATACCAGAAAATATATATCGAGATGTATCGATAGTTGTTTAAACCAAACATTTGAGGCTTTTGAAATTATTATTATTAATGATGGCTCTACCGATGGCTCAGAAGATATTGCACTGAGTTATGCGCAAAAATATGATTTTATAAAAGTGTATACTACAGGGAATAAAGGGCTTAGTGCAGCGCGAAATCTAGGTATGGATTATGCTAAAGGAAAATATATTTACTTTTTAGATTCAGATGATTGGATTGATAATGATTGTATAGAGAAATGCTGTTTTTATGCAGAGAAATATGATTTGGAGATTGTTGCATTTGATGCAAAGGTGATACTTGAAGAAGATGCAAATATTAAATATAAGTACAATAGTTATGATAGACGTGGAAGAGCAAGAGAATATATTGTGCAGACAGGCTATGAGTTTATAAAAGATTATAAAAAAATTCCTGTTACTACCCCTGCATGGGAAGTATTTACAAAAAAAGAATTCTTATTAAAAAATGATATAAGATTTTTAGAGAACGCTTATTATGAAGATAATAAGTTTCATTATGATAGTATGATTTGTGCTTCACGAGTAATGTACATTCCATATTTATTTTATAATAGAACATATAGAAGTGAATCTATCATAACATCAAAATATAATATGAAGAAGATGAACAGTGCTTTTGCTATTTCGCATGGTATATTAGATACATTTGAAAAATATGAAGGAGAACAGCAGGAAATTTGGCAAGAGTATGCATATCATTTTTTGCCATTGCTTTTTTCTACTGCAATAGAAGAAGTGAATTATTCAAATTATGAAGTTCTAGTAAGTGAGTGGAATGAAATTGAAAAAAAACTCATCATTTTGTTACAAAGGTTGTGTGAGATATCCGGAAATACCGAAAGTAAGAATTTGATGACATATAATACTTGTTTTAAAATTGTATTATCTATAAATAGAAAAACAGGATATATACCAGTCGCGGTAAAGCAAAAGATAGTAGAAATTTTAAGATTATGTCAGCTAATAGTTACAAAAAAATTATGCCAGTTGTCATTTGATAAAAAGAATAAAGTAATAGGCATTTATGGTGCGGGAAAGCATTCAAGATATATTTTTGATTACTACAAAAAGCATGTGGGAGAAACAAAATGTAATCTTTTGTTCATTGATACAAATAAAAAGAGTTATACAGAAAAAAATCTCGGGATAGATATTATCAATGTTAAAGATATAATAAAAGAACAGGTAGATGAAGTGGTTATATCTTCATATTTATATGAACAAGATATGTATAACAAGGTAAAGGAAGTTGTAGGAGCACAGTTGCCAGTTCACAAATTATATGACGAGATAAATACTCCTCTTGAGATTTTGATGAATAATATGGATAAAGTAGAAAATCTATCTAACACATTACAAAAGTCAAAGAGAATCGTTATTATAAATACTCCGGAACACACAAATGTTGGAGATTATATGATTACGCTAGCTGAGGAACAATTTATCAAAAAATATTTTCCTGCATATGAAATTTTAGAATTTTCTGGAGTGAATTATGCTACTAATCGCGAAAAAATAGTAAATCAAATAAAAATAACAGATATTATTTGTATTACTGGTGGAGGATTTTTAGGAAATCTATGGTTTAGTAGTGGAAATGTAAATAAAATATTAGATGATTTTAAATATAATAAGATTTTGATATTTCCACAGACGATTTA
>CAZYUZ010000092.1:0-7988 GCA_964650775.1 uncultured Lachnoclostridium sp.
CACCATAGAGCCATGCAGTTGTAGAGTTGCTGACTGCTTTATAAAAGTCATTATGTCCATGCCATTCAATCAGTTCTGAAGGAATTCCCGCATGGGTCATAATACCATAAATGATTCCCGGTACAGATCTAGGAATCACAGCACCCGGATAGTTCACACCATATCCCATGGTATCGCAGGCACGAACTTTAATTGGAATCTGATATTCATCCATCAGTTTTTTCAGTTCCAGACAGAAAGGAATTACATAACCATAAATATCCGCTCTTGTAATATCCTCAAGATGACATCTTGGTCTGACACCAATTTCCAGACAATCACGAATGATGCTCAGATAATGGTCCATAACCTCTCGTCTTGTCATTTTCATTTTATAAAAAATGTGATAATCTGAACAGCTTACCAAAATACCTGTTTCTTTTAAACCAATATCTTTAACAAGCTGGAAATCTTTTTTGCTGGCACGAATCCATGAGGTAATCTCCGGAAATTCATAGCCTTTTTCCAGACATTTATAAACTGCATCACGATCTTTTTTGCTGTATAAAAAGAATTCACTCTGACGGATTTTCCCTTTTGGCCCACCTAAACGATGCATGTAATCATAAATTGTTACAATCTGCTCTGTAGAATATGGAGCTCTTGACTGCTGACCATCACGGAATGTAGTATCTGTAATCCAGATTTCTTCCGGCATACAATGCGGTACAACTCTGTCATTGAATGCAATACGTGGAACTTCCGTATAAGGGAACAGATTTCTAAATACGTTCGCTGTTGGAATTTCCACCAAATGATACATATGCTCTTCTAACTGGAGCAAATTTGTTTTATTGTTAAATTTTATCTGTCTGTTTTCCATAATCATCCTCCTGCAGCTTACAATCTCACTTTTATTGTATACGTCCACAACTTGTATTATTGTATACAATCTGTATATAAATGTCAACTTAAAAGCACTTTCTCTTTCACACTTTTTCCGCCGGTTCATATGATAAGGTGTAAAGAAATTTTGGAGGTATCCTATGGGAAACTTATCTTCTGGATGCGGATGTGGCAACAACCGCATGTCTAATAACAACGACTGCTGTTGTTCCATCATTTGGATTATTTTACTGCTTAGCATTTGCGGTAATGGCAATGGTTTCGGATGCGGATGGGGAAACGGATGCGGTGATGGCTGTGGCGATAACAGCTGTCTTTGGATCATTCTGCTTCTTCTCTTCTGTGGCAACGGCAGTGGTTTTGGTTTCGGCAGCAACAACAATTGCGGTGGCTGTCGCACCAACTGGAATGACGGCTGCGGATGCAGTGACAACTGTGGCTGCTAATTTCTTCGAAAATGGTCCAGGGGGCATCTTCGGATGCCCTTCTTGTCATGGAAGCAATCCGGCAATGATAGAAACCCTGAAATTATTTCTCCCATATTTTCCTTTACATATCCAACGATTAATTTCCATGTATCTTCAATTGTTGGAATTTATGCATACTTTTGAACTGGTTCAGAATATGATGAATCACATGGACGAATATCAGGCACTATTCAAAATGTTTGAAGGGATGGGCGGTGAGAAACCCGCTTCTGAAAACACATCTGCACCTTCAAATCCATTTGCTGCTATCGCTCCATTTTTAGGAAACAGCAGTTTTTCCATGCCAGATATCAGCTCCATGCAAAAAATGATGGAAGGAAGCGATTTAGTCGATGAGTTTACCTATGTGGAAGAACCATCCGGCACTGGCTGGTATGGATCCTAAGAAAGTGTTTTTACTGACAAAAATATCTGAGAAAATCGAAGGAAAATCTGAGCAGGATATCCTGCCTATCTTAATGGCTGCGATGACCAGTGCCAGAAAACAGAATATTTCTTTTACACCAGCTGAATTCGAAGTGCTTTTCTCGATTTTAAAAGAAGGAAAGTCTGAACAGGAAGTACAGCAGATGAATCAGACCATTGATTTTGCAAGAAATGTATTATCAAAAAATAAACTTTAAAACAGAAAACGCAACACGCTTTGCAAAGACCGCCTCGAGGCTACGCTTAACCTCGGCTTATCTTTGCAAAACGCGTTGCGTCTACTATTTCATAATTTATAATTTTATTTACAACATTCCTCAAATACGCTTAACGCATACTGAGCGATGTCGTCATCTTCTTCACCAGTGCCGCCACTGATACCAAGACCGCCTACAAGGTTGTCCCCTGCAAATAATGGCACACCGCCGCCGAAGAATACAAGCTTATCTTTTTCAATCTGTTCCAGACCTGCAAATGTCTGTCCCGGCTGAACAAGCTTTCCAAGCTCCATCGTAGACATTTTCACTGAAACTGCTGTATAGGCTTTCTTCACTGCCACATCAAAGCTTACTAAAAATGCGCCATCCATGACATGAACTGCAATCGGATTACCGTCTGGTCCGCAAACTGCAATCACAGCTTTCTTACCCACACTGACTGCATAGCCTTCAATCTTTTCAATTAATTTCTTTGCAATGTCAAGCGTTACTCTGTCCATCGTCTGAATTCTCTTTAATACTTCCTGTACAACGATTTCTTTTGTCAGTTCCATCACAGGAACTTTTTCATTCACTGTTTTTACCGGTGCCGGAGCGGCTGGCTGTACAGCTGCCACAGGCTGTGCAGATTTCTTAGAATCCACATAATCTGTGTATCTCGCAAGTGCATATAAATAATTTCCCAAAAGGTCCATATACTGCTTTCTTGCAGGCTGTCCGCCATATTTTTTATCAGAAGAAGCAAGCCAGCGTTCTGCACGTCTTGCCACACTTCGTGCCATATCAATGCGAAGAGACGCTTCACATCCGCCCGGAAGCGGTTCATAAGCTGTCATCGGATAGGATTCCTTTAATACTGCTGTCTTTTCTGCAAGAACTTTTACAGTCTCTTCACTAATCTTATAATCTTTATGGTAAGGATCATTGATACCTTCGATGCAAATCAAAAGGTTTCTCTGAATCGTTTCTAAATCTGCCTTCAGGGATAAATCGTCCGCATGAAGTTTGATCATACCAATGTGAGTGATTAAATCTTCAATCTCACCGATTGCCTGGATACGATCATCAGCTTTCGACACGTTTCTATCACGTTTTAAACTGGTCATGCCGCGGTCAGCGCTGCCTGTGAACATTTCCATGACGGACTCCTTTCGCATAAGATTCATAACTATAAATATTATAGTAAATTCTTTAGCTTAAGTCAATGCAAATTAGGAATATTTCCACATAAATCCAACAAAAACCAACAAAAATTTGGAACACAAAAAACAGGTGTCTTAAATCAACTTAAGACACCTGAAATCCACTATTCTTTTATTTTTTGATTGATTTCTTCCGGTTCCATCTTAGAATACTTTACAGTCTGACTGTGATACAAGCCAAAATATCCAGACTCCATATATCCAATAGCTACTGCAATCAAATAATATGGCATACCTTCAAAGCCAAACAGTTCAAATCCAAGCACCAGTGATGCCAGCGGACTGTTTGTCACTGCACTGAACAGTGCAATCATACCGCATGCTGCACAAAGGGATGGCGAAAATCCAACCAACTGTCCAAACAGACATCCAAATGTACCACCTACAAATAAAGTCGGTACAATTTCTCCCCCTTTAAATCCGGCTCCCAAGGAAACTGCTGTAAATAACAGTTTTAAAATAAATGCAGACCAGACAACCTCACCTTCTACTGCTCTTTCTACGATATTCATGCCACCGCCAAGGTAATCTGTGGTGCCAAATACCTTCGCAAGAATGATAACCAGAACACCACCTACAAAGATTCTAAGATAAGGATTCTTGATATATTTTTTGTATAAATGCTCTGCTCCGTGTAAGGTCTTACAGAAAACAACACTCAATAAGGCGCACAATAAAGCTAAAAGACCAATGAGCAATGCACCTTTCAAGGCAAATTCCGGTATTTTATGCACAGGAAAAGCTTCTGCATGTCCACCGCAAAGTTTCGCAACCTCAAAAGCGGTCAACGATGCCACTGTACAAGGTACCAACGCCGAATAATGCACTACACCGACTGTAACTACTTCAATCGCAAAAACTGTCGCTGCCAACGGTGTCCCAAACAACGCAGAAAATCCCGCTGCCATACCGCACATAATCATAATTTTGGTATTCTTTTCATCCAGTTTGAACAATTTACCGATTGCCTGTGCAATGCTTCCGCCAAGCTGCAATGCTGCTCCTTCACGTCCGGCAGAACCGCCCCCAAGATGGGTCAAAACAGTTGCCGCAAAAATCATCGGTGCCATTCTAAATGGAATGGTGTTTCCTTCCTGTACAGACTCCAGCACAAGATTCGTGCCACCCTCCTGCTTTTCAAACTTATAAATAGATACAATTAAAAGACCGATAAACGGTAACAAATAAAGAATCCACGGGTGATTTGTTCGAAGCTCTGTCACAAAGGTAATGCTTCTTGCAAAATAAGCACCTACCACACCAAGCACTGCACCCGTAATTCCTGCAAATAATATCCATTTTAGTAAAATCAGGACTCTTTCTGCTGCAATCTTAATTGATTCATTTGTATCTTTCATAACCCCTCTTCTGTACCCTTTAAATCCAATTATTTTCTAAACTTATTTTCAAATCACAGAACATTCTGTAATATTTTGCTTTTGTGGCATTTATGATGTCCAGTGCCACGTCCTTATTATAAGCATGCGCCACATTATTTCTGGCATTCAAGGCTCCCAACCATAATTCTTCATCATGAATCATTGATGCCTGATAAGCTGTTTTAATGATATGACGAGGTGAACCTGTTTGAGCACTGTCATACCCGCTATTTTCTAATAATTCTTTCATCGCTTTCCATGATTGTTCGAAACACACTTCAAATAATCCAACCATCCCTGTCATTTCAACATTGCCAAATGGTTCTTCATAATCAAAAATATCTTTCAAATTGGAAAGTGCATTACAAAAGTTTTCATACTTTTTCATAAATAACAATCCCTTCTGTTTCTATGGAGTGCAATAATTCCTTTTGCACAGAGCCATCTAAGTTTATAATGTCATATTTCAGCAGAGTGCTCGTTTCTTCATCTACTGCAATAGAAAACAACTCAACTTTGCCACCAGTGACCGCTAAATCAATATCGCTACGTTCTTTATAATCTCCTCTTGCTCTTGAACCAAACAAGATCACTTTATGAATATCATATTTTTCCGCCAACAGTCTTATTTCTTTAAGAACAATTCCCTTTATGCCATATTTCATAGTCATTCTCCATATAACAGACACATTTATAAGCATTATAATTCCTTTTTTTCATTTTATCTATAATTTAGCTCAATAAAATAAAAAAATATAAAAACCATATTTGCAAGAATACTCTCACAAATATGGCTTTATTTCTTTGGTTATTAATTGCAGTGTTATTTCACAACAATGTTTACAATACGTTTTGGAACATAGATTTCCTTCACAATCGTACCTGTAATCTTAGAGGCGATCAGCTCTTTACCCGCTGCGATCGCGTCTTCTTTAGACATATCAGCTGGAATAGAAAGAACTGCTTTTGTCTTACCATTGATCTGAACAGCGATTTCAACTTCATCGTCTTTCATCTTTTCAGCATCATATTCTGGCCATCCCTGTGCAAATACGCTTGTATCATGTCCAAGTGCTTCCCAAAGTTCTTCACTGATGTGTGGAGCAAATGGAGCAAGCATTGCAACTGCTGCTTCTAATGTTGCTTTATCGATGCCACCTTCTTTCTTCGCCATCTCAATCATCTTATTGTTGTATTCCATGAAACCGGAAACAACAGTATTTAAGCTGAAGTTCTGGAATCTCTGGGAGATTTCGAAAATCATCTTATGACGAAGTTTCACAGACTCTTTTGTTTCTGCTGTATTCTTATCTTTGTTATCCATAACAAGATTCCAGAAACGGTTGAGGAAACGATAAACACCATCAATACCTCTGTCATCCCATTCTGCATCCAGTTCTGGTGGTCCAACGAAAAGTTCGTAAAGTCTTAAAGAGTCACAGCCGTAATCTCTTACCAAATCGTCTGGAGATACAACATTTCCTTTAGATTTACTCATCTTAATACCATTCTTACCTGTGATCATACCCTGATTGAACAGTTTTGTGAATGGTTCTTCGAAGTCTACAACTCCGATATCATATAAGAATTTTGTGTAGAAACGAGAATATAACAAATGAAGAACGGCATGTTCAACACCACCAATATACATATCTACTGGTAAGTATTTGTTTGCTGCTTCTTTAGAAACCAATTCTTCTGTATTCTTGCTGTCTACATATCTTAAGAAATACCATGAAGAGCCTGCCCACTGAGGCATTGTGTTTGTTTCACGTTTTGCTGGTGCTCCACAGCATGGACAAGTTGTATTTACCCATTCATCGATTGCTGCAAGTGGAGATTCCCCTGTGCCTGTTGGCTGGTAGTTATCTACTTCTGGAAGTCTCAGTGGTAACTGATCTTCTGGAACTGGTACATTACCGCAGTTTGGACAATGGATGATTGGAATTGGTTCTCCCCAGTAACGCTGACGGGAGAATACCCAGTCACGTAACTTGTAGTTTACTTTCTTCTTACCAAAGCCCATTTCTTCAATCATGATTGGAGCTTCTTTTTTCAGAACTGCAGATTCCATACCATTCCATTCGCCGGAATTGATCATTGTACCAACTGCATCTGTGTAAGCTTCAGTCATATTTTCGATTTCTACGCCGTCTTTTGCGATAACCTGAACGATTGGAAGGTCAAATTTTTTCGCAAATTCAAAGTCACGGTCATCATGTGCAGGTACACACATAATTGCACCTGTACCATAATCAGCAAGTACGTAATCAGCTAACCAGATTGGTGTTTTCGCACCGTTTAATGGGTTGATTGCGTAACTTCCTGTAAATACACCTGTTTTATCTTTGTCCTGAAGACGGTCTACGTTAGATTTCATAGAAGAATCGAAAATGTATTTTTCAACTGCTTCTCTTGTTTCATCGGTTGCTAAAGATGCTGCCATTGCATGTTCTGGCGCAAGTACCATAAATGTAGCACCGTGAAGTGTATCAGGACGTGTTGTATAAACAGTGATTTTTTCATCTCTGCCTTCTACAGGGAAGTCAACTTCTGCACCGTAAGATTTGCCAATCCAGTCAGACTGCATCTTCTTAACCTTTTCCGGCCAGTCAAGCTTATCAAGATCGTTTAATAAACGTTCTGCATAAGCTGTGATTTTTAACATCCACTGACGAAGATTTTTCTTAGTAACTGGTTCACCGCAGCGTTCGCAGCATCCGTTTACTACTTCTTCGTTTGCAAGACCTGTCTTACAGGATGGACACCAGTTAATTGGGAATTCTTTTTCGTAAGCAAGTCCTTCTTTGAACATTTTTACGAAGATCCACTGAGTCCATTTGTAGAATTCAGGATCTGTTGTATTTACTTCCATATCCCAGTCATAGAGAGCTGCAATTTCATTGATCTGTTTTTTGATGTTCGCAACGTTCTGTGCTGTTGTGATGGCTGGGTGTACACCCATTTTGATCGCATAGTTTTCTGCTGGAAGACCGAAAGCATCCCATCCCATTGGATGAATGATGTAGTGACCCTGCATCAATTTATAACGGCTCCATACGTCAGAGATTACATATCCTCTCCAGTGACCTACGTGAAGTCCGTTTCCTGATGGATATGGGAACATATCCAGACAGTAATATTTTGGTTTTTTGCCGTCATCGACGTTGACTGGATTTTTTGCCCAGTTTTCACGCCATTTTGCTTCGACTGCCCTATGATTAAAAGGAACTGCCATTTTTCTCACCTCGTGTTAGTATTCAGATAAATTTTTTTGCGTATCCGCACTCTCGCATACTTGCGAAAACTGTTAATAATTTTAGCACATTAAAGTAGAATATTCAAGGGGTACTTCTTTTTCTTTGAAAACGGTATTTTTCAGGCGTTCCA
>CAZYUZ010000093.1:0-7975 GCA_964650775.1 uncultured Lachnoclostridium sp.
ATGGTGTGAAGAAAAGTACAGAGGCAGATTAAGAAAAGACAAATAATTTTTCAGGCAGGTCCTAGCGGGCCTGCCTTTTTGTGTGGACAGCGGATGGGCGTACGCTTTGTTTTTGCCTTCTAAACACTGTTTCGTAAAATAGTCCAAGTCCGAACCAAAGTGGTGCATAATCAAGCCGGATGACTCCATCAATGTTAAAGGGACTGGAAGAATAGTCCCACGGACAGATGCCGAACTTCTTTAAAATACTGCCGGAAACAAATTCTGCAAAGAAAATGTGCACCATATAGATGAGTCCGCGGGAAAATGTGCCAAATTTTCGGTAGATTTTTGATAAGGGGTCAATAAGCGCTGCGCAGCCATAAATCGGAAACATCCACAGGGAAGACTGTCCGATGAGCTTGAAGCGCCCGTTTGCGAGAGAATTTAAGCCGGTCCATAGAATTTCGGCGCACCAGCCTATGACGCCGCAAAGGATAAATCTGTTTTTCATAAATGTAGTTATTTCCCGATTGAAAAATAATATGTTTGAAAAATAAGGAAAACAGAGTTATACTGTTACCATTCACCGTATTGAAGCGGAAGGAATTGTGAAAAGAGGAAGATAAGATGACAGATTTACTGGTCTTAAGAGATGAAATTGATAAAATTGACAGACAGATGGTGGAGCTTTTTGAAAAGCGTATGGAAATCTGTGCAGAAGTTGCAGAATATAAGATCAATACAGGAAAGAAAGTGCTTGATCGAGAAAGAGAGCTCAGCAAGTTAAAGACGTTAGGAGAGCTTGCGCATTCTAATTTTAATAAACACGGCGTAACTGAGCTTTTTCAGCAGGTTATGGCAATGAGCCGAAAACTGCAGTATCAGCTTTTGGAGCAGAACGGTGTAAAAGGGCGTCTTGATTTTACCTGTGTGGATGAGATAGAGAAAGAGGGTGTACGTGTTGTCTATCAGGGACTGGAAGGCGCATATGCCCATCAGGCTGCACTGGAATATTTCGGAGAAAATGTAAACTGCTTTCATGTGGAACGCTGGAGAGATGCGATGGAGGCAATCAAGGAGGGAAGTGCAGATTATGCAGTACTTCCTTTGGAAAACTCGACGGCAGGAATCGTCAGTGATAACTATGATCTTTTGAATGAATATAACAATTATATCGTCGGTGAAAAAGTAATATATGTTGACCATGTACTGATGGGACAGAGTGATGCTGACCTTTCTGATATTGAAACAGTTTATTCACATCCGCAGGCGCTGATGCAGTGTTCAAGATACTTAGAGGAACACAGAGATTGGAAGCAGATGAGTGTGAGCAATACTGCGGTAGCAGTCAAGGATGTCAAGGATTCGGCAGATAAAACAAAAGCGGCAATCGGAAGCAGACAGGCTGCAAACTACTATGGAATGAAGATTCTAAAAGAAGGTATGTGCCACGGAAAGTCAAATTCGACAAGATTTATCATTGTTACAAATCAGAAGGTGTTTGCAAAAAATGCAGATAAGATCAGTATTTGCTTTGAAGTACCACATACAAGCGGTAGTTTGTATAATATTTTGTCACATTTTATTTACAATGATCTGAATATGAACAAGATTGAATCCAGACCGATTCCGGACAAACAGTGGGAATATCACTTCTTTGTGGACTTTGATGGAAACTTAAATGATTCGGCAGTAAAGAATGCGTTACGTGGAATCAAAGAAGAGACAACGAACTTTAAGATTCTTGGGAATTATTAAAACGGGTTGACATTTTAAAATCTGAATGATATTATGTTTGGGCATGATAAATGCAAGCTGCTATGGCACAGGTGGTAGCGCACCTCATTGGTAGTGAGGAGGTCACGAGTTCAACTCTCGTTAGCAGCTTTCAAAATCTAATAGAAAACTCGTAGAGACACGATAAAAAGGCACTTACACGATAAGTGCTTTTTTTGTGCTATTTTTAGAAAAATTATCCTACGGGAAATAGGGGATTGACTTTGCATTTCTTGTCGAAATATGATACCCTATGTTAATAGGGTAAAGTGATACTTTACGGATTGGAATAGCGAGGAGAGAAGTATGAAGCGCGATGATAAGAAATATCAACAGTATCTTCAAATCCTGCACGAGGAACTGATTCCTGCCATGGGATGCACAGAGCCGATCGCAATTGCTTACGGTGCAGCAAAGGCAAGGGAAATACTGGGCAGAGAGCCGGAAAAAATCGTAGTAGATGCCAGCGGTAATCTGATCAAAAATGTAAAAAGTGTTGTAGTTCCGAATACAGGCGGACTAAAAGGAATTGAAGTTGCAGCTGCGGTAGGTGCTCTTGCGGGCAGACCGGAAAAGGAATTAGAAGTCATTGCTTCGGTGACAGAAGAACAACAGAAAGAATTAAAGAAATATTTGGAAGAGCATGAGGTGGAAGTTCGCTATTTGGAAAGTGATTTTCCATTTGATCTGATCATCACGATGGAAGCGGATGGTCATAAGTCAAAAGTCCGGATTGCTCAATATCATACCAATATCGTTCTGGAAGAAAAGGACGGAGAAGTCTTATTTAGCAAGGATGCTGAAATCGAAGAAGAAGGTCTGATGGACCGCAGCATTTTAAACGTGAAAGAGATTCTTGAATTTGCAGAAACTGTTGTCCTTGAAGATGTACATGATGTAATCGAAAGACAGATTGAATACAATATGGCAATTGCAGAGGAAGGGCTTAAGAATTCCTACGGTGCAAATGTCGGCAGAGTTTTGTTGAATTTATATGGAGTTGGTATCAAAAACCGTGCAAAAGCGAAGGCTGCAGCCGGCTCAGATGCACGAATGAGCGGATGCGAGCTTCCGGTAATCATTAATTCTGGCAGCGGCAATCAGGGAATTACGGTATCGGTTCCGGTTGTAGAATACGCAAGAGAACTGGATGTTGGTGAAGATAAGATGTACAGAGCACTGGTATTATCAAACCTTCTGGCAATTCATCAGAAGACACGTATCGGCCGCCTTTCTGCATACTGTGGTGCGGTCAGTGCAGGAAGTGCCAGTGGAGCGGCAATCTGTTATCTTTTTGGCGGTGATTATGATGCCATTTCTCATTGCCTGGTAAATTCGCTTGCCATTACATCAGGAATTATCTGTGACGGTGCAAAAGCATCCTGCGCAGCAAAAATTGCTTTCTCAATTGAATCTGCACTTGTAGCCTATGAGATGTATAAGTGCGGCAATGAATTCCTTGCAGGAGAAGGCATTGTCAGCAAAGGTGTTGAAAATACGATCATCAATGTCGGAAGATTAGGCAAAGATGGTATGCGTGAAACAGATAAAGAAATATTAAGAATTATGACAGGCTGCTAAAAGCTGATCATATTATGAAAGGACAGAGGATATGAAGTGGAAATACACCGTAAAACGACTTCTGATGGCCATTCCTACATTTGTGGGAATTACAATACTGGCATATTTTATTCTGAATCTGGCTCCGGGCTCACCGCTGGATGCGATGCTTGCGGATCCGAGAATTACAGCCGCTGAGCTGGAACGTAAAAAGATTGCATTAGGTCTTGACCAGCCGGTGATCATTCAGTATTTCAACTGGTTTAAAATGCTGCTTCAGGGAGATATGGGATATTCCTATAGTACGCAGAGACCGGTTGCTGATATGATCTTTGAACGTTTACCTGCAACTGCAAGTCTGGCAGGAGCGTCCATCGTCTTATCTTTACTGATTGCGATTCCTTTAGGTATTTTTGCAGCAACAAAACCAAATTCCAAACGCGATTATATTTCCGGTGGAATTTCAATGCTGATGATGGCAACTCCAAACTTTTTTGTTGGTCTGGTATTTATCTATTTATTTGCGATCGTATTTAAAATCTTACCATCCGGTGGTATGTACAGTTCCGCAGGAGGTGCAAAAACAATCGGTGACCTGGCAAAACACATGGTAATGCCGTGTCTGGTTTTATCATTCCAGCAGATTGGTAACTGGGTGCGTCACATGCGAAGCGGTATGCTGGAAGTTATGCAGGAAGATTATATTCGTACAGCACGTTCCAAAGGTTTGAAACAGAAGGCGGTAATCATTAAGCACGGATTAAAAAATGCATTGATACCTGTTATTACGATCATTGGTATGTCCATTCCTTCACTGGTTGGCGGTGCCGTTGTTACAGAGCAGGTATTTGGATGGCCGGGAGTAGGTTCCCTGATGGTAACAGCGATCGAAGCTCGTGACTATCCTGTAATCATGGGTGTAACCGTAATGATCGCAATTGCAGTACTTTTGGCGAACATTTTGACAGACTTGGCTTACGGATTAGTAGATCCGCGAATCAGTTATAAGTAGGAGGGGAAGCGATGAAAAAAGAAAAAAAAGAAACTGAAAGCTACCTTTCCGAGGTGCTTGATAAATTAAAAGAACATAAAATGGCCATGGTAGGCCTGTTTATCATCGTTGCGGAAATCATTCTTGTAATCTTTCTTCCGCATATTATGAACCTGGATCCTTATACATCTGATTATGCAGCATTCTTTGCGGCACCAAGCAAAGATCACATCCTGGGTACAGATGCCATCGGCCGAGATGTATTTGCACGTTTGATCTATGGGGGAAGAACATCTCTGCTGGTAGGTTTTCTTTCTACATTGATCAGCTGCCTGATCGGCGTACCTTTGGGATTGATTGCCGGATATTTTCGTGGAAAGATAGAAGTTGTCATCATGCGTATCGCAGATATCTTCATGTCATTCCCGTCAATCGTACTGATCCTGGTACTGGTTTCAGTTGTCGGCCCATCCGTTTGGTCGGTAACATTTGTTATCGGTGTTCTTGGGTGGACACAGTTTGCCCGTCTGATCTACGCAAATGTGCTTTCAGTGTCTGAAAAAGAATATGTAGAATCAGCAAAAGCAATTGGAACATCACATTTTAAGATTATTACACAATATATCTTACCAAATGCGTTTGCACCGATTCTGATCGCGATCACATTTAATATGGCCAGCGCAATTTTGATGGAATCATCTTTGAGCTTCCTTGGTATGGGTGTCCAGCCTCCGGGAGCAAGCTGGGGTAATATGCTTTACGACGCACAGTCCATTACGGTATTGTCAAAACGTCTTTGGGTGTGGATTCCACCAGGACTTGCATTACTGGTTACAGTGCTTAGTATCAACTTCCTTGGTGACGGTGTACGTGATGCGCTGGATCCAAAGGTTAAAATTTAAAAAATGCGAATGCATCTGTTATATTCAAAGCATATCGGATCAATTTTGAAGATAACAGTTGAATTAATACAAAATAAAAAGTGGAGGATATCATGAAAAAGAGATTAACTAAATTGACAGCTATGATCTTAGCTGGCGTAATGGTTTTAAGCCTTGCAGCATGTGGTGGTTCTTCAAACGAAGAAACTTCCGGCACTTCTGCAACTGAATCAACAGAAACTGTTGAAGGAGAAAAAGTCCTGACAGCTGCAATTTCAACAGCATGGGACACAATGATGCCATTGAACACAACAAGCAATTATACACGTATGATCGCTGACCAGATTTACGACCGTCTTACACAGACAACAGCAGATGGTACAATCGAAGGACGTCTTGCTGAAAGCTGGACAGTAAACGAAGATTCTACAGCAGTCACATTTAAGCTTTATGAAAACGCAAAATGGTCAGATGGAGAACCTGTAACAGCAGCAGACGTTGTTTTCAGCTACCAGATGTACTCTGATCCAAACGTAGAAGCAAAAAGCCGTTACCACCTTCAGTACATTGCCGGTGTAGATAACTCAGGTGCAGAGCTTTCAGAAGATTCTATCGAAGTATTTGCAGAAGATGATTACACAGTAACATTTAACCTGAAAACTTCTATGTACTATGAAACATTCCTTCAGGATATCGATACAGTATTTATCATTCCTAAACACGTTTTTGAAGGAAAAACAGCTGAAGAAATCAATGCTCCAGACCTTTGGGCAAATCCCGGTGGTTCCGGCCCATTTGTATATGACAGTGAAATCAACGGTGAACGTATCGAATTCGTGAAGAATGAAGATTACCACCTGGGAACACCAAACGTTGATCGTTTAGTGATCGTTGTCAGAGATGCTGCAAGTATGCTTGCCGGTCTGATCAATGGCGAGATCGATATGATCGGTTACGGTAATATCTCTACAGATGACTGGGAACTTGCACAGGAACAGGAAAACCTTATTGTAGAATCCGTTCCAACAACATCTTATACAACATTAATCTTTAACACGGAAAAAGAATACCTTACACAGGAAGTTCGTCAGGCTTTAAGTATGGCAATCAACCGTCAGGTATTAGTTGAATCCTTATTAATGGGTCTTGGAGAAGCGATCATTACTCCATTCTGTACATTAAGCCCATACTACAATGAAGAAGTAGAAGTATGGTATGATCCTGATACAGCAAAAACAATGCTTGAAGAAGCAAACTTCCCATTTGATCAGGTGCTGAAATTCTACATTGCTTCAGGAAACTCTATCGGTGAACGTACAGCTGCTCTGATCGTACAGGATTTGGCAAAAGTTGGTGTTCAGGTAGAAATCGTACAGGTTGACTTTGCAACTCTTATGAGTACAATGCTTGAAGGCGGACATGATATGGGTACAATCGGTTCCGGTGGTACACTTGATCCAAGTGAAAGCCGTGAAATGATCCATCCGGATTCAAGCTGTAACTTCTGTCTGTTAAAAGATACAGAAATGACAGACGTTATCGATGAAGGTAACTCAAAACTTACATTTGAAGAAAGACAGCCATACTTCGATCAGTATCAGGAAATGGTACGTGAACGTTCAGCAATGGCTTATCTGTACACAAAAGACAATATTACTGCTTACAGCAACCGTGTAACTGGTGTGAATGTAGCAGATTTCAACTCCCTGAACTGGTCAAGCTGGGAATGGGATATTCAGTAAAAAGAGAGGGCTAATCAATGGATTCATTGCTTTCTGTAAAGGATTTACAAGTTCAATTTCAAACTAAAAAAGGCATAAATACGGCAGTTGACGGCATCAGCTTTTCAATTGAAAAAGGAGAAATCCTTGGTATTGTAGGGGAGTCTGGCTGTGGTAAAAGTGTTTCCAGTATGTCAATCTTAAGACTTTTAGGAACAAATGCAAAGATTTCTCAGGGAAGTATCAAACTGGGAGATAAGGAGCTGCTTTCATTGTCGGAAGATGAGATGTGCAAGATCCGTGGAAATGAAATTGCCATGATTTTCCAGGATCCTATGACGGCATTGAATCCGATTATGACAATTGGAGATCAGCTGATTGAGCCGTTAGTGATTCACCAGGGATACAGTAAAAAAGATGCATGGAAAGAAGCGATAGAGGTTCTGAAAAAAGTAGGAATTGCGGCGCCGGAAAAACGTATGAAGGAATATCCTCATCAGTTATCTGGTGGTATGCGTCAGCGAATCATGATCGCAATGGCTGTTTCCTGTGCACCTAAGCTGTTGATTGCTGATGAGCCAACAACTGCTTTGGACGTAACAATTCAGGCACAGATTCTTGAACTGATGCTTGAACTGCGTCAGAAAATGAATACAGCAATTATGCTGATCACACATGATATGGGTGTTGTTGCAGAAACAGCAGACAATATTCTGGTATTGTATGCGGGAAAAGTTGTTGAATATGGTTCTGTTAAAGATATTTTCAATGACCCAAAACATCCATATACCCAAGGACTATTAAGCTCAATTCCGCCTCTGACTGAGGATGTAGATGAGTTAAACACGATTGAAGGTACGGTGCCTGCTCCAGGTCATATGCCGACAGGTTGCCGCTTCAGTCCGCGTTGTCCATATGCAACTGAAAGATGTGCTGTGGAACAACCGGGAATCTATCATGCAGGAAATGCATTGGTAAGTTGCTTTAAATACGAAGGTGGTCAAGATGAGAATTGAGAATGAGATTTTACTTGAAACGAAAGATTTAAGAAAATATTTCAGCGG
>CAZYUZ010000094.1:0-7916 GCA_964650775.1 uncultured Lachnoclostridium sp.
CCTGAAGAACGTTCGTATCCTGGGCCCCCTGCGCAAAGCAAGCCAGCTGGAAATCTCCCTGACCGACGCTCGCCAGATCGGCATCAAGGCTCCCATCAGAGAATCCGGTGACATCGAAGGCACCCCTGGTATCAAAATCGTTGGCCCCGCCGGCGAACTGCAGCTGGAGAAGGGCGTAATCGTTGCTTCCAGACACATCCACCTCTCCACCGAACAGGCCAAGGAAGCCGGCGTTGTGGATAAGGAAATCGTCAAGGTACAGTGTCCCGGCGAAAGAGCTCTGGTATTCGAAAACGTTCTGTGCCGTGTCAGCGACGCTTTCGTTGCCGAAATGCACGTTGACCTGGACGAAGGCAACGCTGCTCAGCTGGAAAACGGCCAGATGCTGGAAATCATCAAAGCGGTTAGAAAAAAAGCTGACATTATTATCATGGATGAGCCGACTTCTTCTCTTTCTGACGAAGAATCCAAAAAACTTTTCCAGTTGATTCAGGAATTGACAGCAAAGAATGTATCCATCATTTATATTTCTCACCGACTGGAAGAGATTCTGATGTTGGCAGACAGAATTACAGTTCTTCGAGACGGAGAACACATTAAGACAGTTAGTGCGAAAGGAGTAACTCAGGATGAACTGGTTGAAATGATGGTAGGACGTTCTCTGGATAATGTTTATCCGAAGGTAGAAGTTGAAATTGGAGAACCAGTTTTTGAAGTTAAAAATCTCACATCCAAAGGTGTATTTGAAGACGTTTCTTTCAAGGTGCATGCTGGGGAAATCCTTGGATTCTCAGGACTTGTAGGTGCTGGACGAAGCGAAATTATGAACAGTATCTTTGGAATAGATAAATTAGACTCCGGTGAAATTTATATGGAAGGTAAAAAGCTGACCATTAAGACACCTCAGGATGCGATTGACCATGGTCTTGCAATGGTAAGTGAAGACAGAAAGATTCGTGGTTTGGTATTGTGCAGTTCTATTAAAGAAAACATTTCACTTACAAATCTTCACAGAAGACAAAAAGGCATTTTTATTAATGGGCGCAGAGAAAACAACGAGGCAGAAAGCTACAGCAAAGCTCTGGAAACAAAATGTACATCCATTAATGTAGCAACAGGAACTTTAAGTGGTGGTAACCAGCAGAAAGTCGTTATCGCAAAATGGTTAATGGCAGAACCGAAACTGCTGATCTTAGATGAACCGACCAGAGGTATCGACGTTGGTGCAAAATACGAAATTTACAAAATCATGTGTGATCTGGCAAAACAGGGAATTGCCATTATCATGATTTCCTCGGAACTTCCGGAAGTTATCGGTATGAGCGACAGAATCATGGTAGTTTCTAAAGGTAAAATTACGGGTGAATATATGAGAGCAGACATTGCAAGCGGCAAAGTCACACAGAAAAATCTGCTTAGCAACGCTCTTGAGGAAGTTTAGGAGGTTAAGATGAAAAAGGCAAAGCTTAATATTGAATTTGCTAGAAAATACGGAATCTTATTTGTATTGGTAGCAATGTGGGTGATTCTTCTTGCAGTATCTCCAACATTTAGAACAACTACCAATGCAATCAATATTTTACGTCAGGTTTCCGTTAATGGTATTCTGGCAATCGCTATGACATTTGTGATCATGACCGGCGGTATTGACTTAACAGTCGGTTCTTTGGTAGCAGTTGTAGGTGTTGTGACGGGCAGTATGCTTGTTACAAATCCTGAAAATGTAGTTGGTGCAATCCTCGTGGGTATTGTGGTGTGTATGCTTTTTGGTGCAATGAATGGCTTCTTCGTAGCTTATATGGGAGTTCCTCCTTTTGTAGCTACATTGGCAGGACAGACCATCGCCAGAGGTTTTGCATATGTATATTCCGATGGTAAGCCATACACATTGGCATCCGATGGATTCCGTTTTATCGGTAAAGGGATGGCGCCAATCGTAATCTTTATCATTCTTCTTGTAGTGTGCCACATTGTTTTAGCAAAAATGAAATTTGGTCGTTACATTTACGCAGTAGGCGGTAACGTAAAAGCGGCAGAAGCATCAGGTGTTAAAGTCAAGAACATTCTTATGAAAACTTACATTTTAAGTGCTTTCCTTGCGGGTGTAGCAGGTATCGTTCTTGCATCCAGAACAAACTCTGGACAACCGGCAGTTGGTGTGGGATATGAAACAGATGCGATTGCAGCGGCAGTTATCGGTGGAACAAGTATGACTGGTGGTATCGGAACAATTCCGGGAACACTGGTAGGTATTCTCATCATTGGTACTTTAAATAACGGTATGAACCTGCTGGATGTATCGTCTTACTGGCAGCAGATCGTAAAGGGTATCATCATCTTAGGAGCTGTATGCTTTGACATTGTGTCGAAAAAAATGTCAAAGTAAAAAATAAAACAAAAAAGGAAAGGTGAGTATTTATGAAAAAGAAAATTTTAGCAGCTATTTTAACAGGAATCATGTTATTAGGGTTAGTTGGATGCGGCGGTAAAGATGAAGCTCCAGCAGAAGCTCCAGCAGCAACAGAGGAAGAAGCAGCAGTAGAAGCAGAAGCTCCAGCAGCAGAAGCAGTAAAAGTTGGTGTTCTTATGAAAACTATGTCTGACACATTCTCTAACAAATTAGGTGAATCTATTGAAGCATATGCGGCAGAAGCATATCCAGACGTAGAACTTTACTTAATGGACGGTCAGGCTGACGTTGCAAAACAGATTTCTCAGGCAGAAGACTTAATTGCAAAACAGGTTGATGTTATCGTTTTAAACCCACAGGATGCTGACGGTTCTGCACAGGTTCTTGACCTTGCAGCAGAAGCAGGAATCCCTGTAATCGAAGTTAACACAGAAACAGTTCGTACAGATTATGTTTCTTATGTAGGTTCAAACGACGTTATGGCTGGTGAAATCATGGGTAACTTCGTTATGGAACAGTTAGGTGAAGAAGGCGGACAGTATGCAGTTCTTGAAGGTGAAATCGGACAGTCAGCTCAGATTCTTCGTGCAGAAGGTATCGCTAACACAATTCAGGCTAACGATGCTTATGAATGTGTTGCACAGTTAACAGCTAACTGGCAGAGAGATCAGGCTATGTCTACAACAGAAGACTGGTTAGGAAAATACCCAGACTTAAAAGCAGTTATCTGTCACAACGATGATATGTCTATGGGTGCTTTACAGGCAGCTGAAGCTCAGGGCAGAGATATCGTTATCATCGGTACAGACGCTATTCCAGATGCTCTTGCAGCAGTTAAAGAAGGACGTCTCGAAGGTACAGTACTTCAGGATGCAGCTACACAGGCTAGCACAGCAGTAGATGTTGCAGTGAAAGTTGCAAACGGTGAAGAAGTTGAACCTAAATACGATGTACCATTCCAGTTGATCACAATTGACAATGTTGATGATTTCATCTAAAAATTATTTTTAATAACATACAGCTAATTTTAGCCCTCGGCATTGTTTTGCCGGGGGCTTTTATGATAGTATGAAGCTATGATATTTAACAAAAAAGGGGAGGATAGCATATGCGCAAAGTAACATGGGGAATGCTTGGTACAGCGACCATTGCAAAAAAAAATACAATCGCCGGCATGAAAAAGGCAGATAACTGCCGTCTTTATGCCGTTGCAGGAAGAAATCCGGAAAAAGTAGCACAGTATGTGGAAGAATACGGTTTTGAAAAAGGATATTTAAGTTACGATGAATTGCTTGATGATCCGGAAATCGAAGCGGTTTACATTCCGCTTCCAAACAGCCTTCACTGTGAATGGGCAATCAAAGCTTTAAATAAGAAGAAACACGTGCTTTGTGAAAAACCAATGGGACTGAATGTGGAACAGGCGGAAAAGATGATTGCAGCAGCAAATGAAAACGGAGTCCTTTTGATGGAAGCGTTTGCTTATCTGCATAGTCCGTATATCACAGCAATCAAAAATGAAATCGATGCAGGAACCATCGGAAAACTTACCTATATGGAATCTGCCTTTTTAACAAGAGGCTATGAGGGAGCGGGGCTTTCCAATATCCGCGTGCGTCGTGATACTTTTGGCGGCGCGCTCTATGATGTGGGATGCTACTGTACATCCTTAACTGCATGGCTTTTTGGCGAAGAACCAACACTGGTGGATGCATCTGCGGAATTTACAGATCAGCACATTGATATTCACACAAGTGCGATCATGAAATTCCCAAGCGGCGCAAGAGCATCCGTAAACTGCGGTATGTGCCTTGGAGGAGAAAGCAATCGTATCGGTCGTTTTACGATCTGTGGCTCCAAAGGAATGATTATTTCTACAGTTATGTTCAATGCAGAAGGTGATTTGGAGTATACGGTTGTGGCTGATGGAAAGACGGAAGTAAAAACAGTTTCTACACCGGACAATTACGGACTGGAAATCGCACAGTTTGGACGCTGCATTACGGATGGAGAAGTGCCGTATGTTTCAAATGAATTTACTGTGATGAATGCAAAAATTGTGGAAAAAATTCACACGACAATCGGGTACTAGGAATGTGAAAATCGTCCTATCAAATCGCAAGTTTTGCAATGCGAACAATAAATAACTTGAATTGTCAGAATAAAAATTGTGTGTTATAATTAATCACAGTTTAAAAGAACTATATAAATATTAAGGGGGAAATAATTATGCCAATGCAGATGGGTTTTCGTTGGTACGGTGAAGGCAATGACAAGATCAGCCTTTCCGACATCAAACAGATTCCTGGCGTTACAAGCATTGTTTGGGCGCTGCATAACAAAATGCCTGGTGAAGTTTGGGAAGTTGAAGAAATCGCAGAAGTTCAGAAACAGCTCGAACCATACGGATTTAACATGGACGTTGTTGAATCTGTAAACGTTCACGATGACATCAAAGTAGGTCTTCCTACAAGAGATGGTTACATCGCTAACTACATCCAGACAATCAAAAACCTTTCCAAATTTGGAGTTAAGGTTATCTGCTACAACTTCATGCCAGTATTCGACTGGACACGTACAGACTTATTCCATCCAGTAGGAGATGGATCTACAGCTCTTTACTACGAAGCAAGCAGAATCCATGACGATCCTAAGGAAATGGCTGACTACATCTTAAATAACCTTAACGGTCTTACATTCCCAGGTTGGGAACCAGAACGTATGGCTAAATTAGATGAGTTATTCGAACTTTACAGACCAGTTACAAAGGAAAAACTTTGGGAAAATCTCAAATACTTCCTTGAAGCTATCATGCCAACATGTAAAGAATGTGACATCAAGATGGCTATCCATATGGATGATCCACCATGGGATATCTTCGGTCTTCCACGTCTCTTAGTAGATGCTGAAAGCGTTGATTATTTCTTAGAAATGGTTGATGATCCATACAACTGCTTAACACTTTGCTCAGGTTCTTTAAATGCAAATGCAAAGAACAACGTAGCAGAAATCGTTCGTAAACACTGTGATCGTATTGCATTCGCTCACATCCGTAACGTAAAACACTTCGAAAACGGTGACTTCTCTGAAGCTTCTCATCGTGACTGCGATGGAGATACAAGAATTCTTGATATCCTCAAAGCATATCATGACTGCGGATTTGAAGGATACATTCGTCCAGACCATGGCCGTCACCTTTGGACAGAAGGTCCAGGTAATGTACGTCCAGGTTACGGTTTATATGACCGTGCGCTTGGTATCATGTACATGCTCGGTGTATGGGATATGCTCGACAAACTCGAAGGTAAATAAATCCAAGAATAATTTAAGGGCTGCCTGATGGCAGCCCTTTTATGTTCTTTAGCCTTGAGATGGCTTCTGCGTATAAAGTTCTTTATATTCTTTCGGTGAAATACCATATTCCTTCTTAAATGCTCTAAAGAAACTTGTATAGTCTTTGAATCCAAACATCTGATAAACCTTGGTAATATTATCGTTACTTAAAATGGAATCCTTACACATGGAAAGCCGTTTTTTTGTAATGTATTGATGAATGGAAATTCCAAAATTCTCCTTAAAAACATGAGATATGTGATATTTGCTTACATAAAATGTTTTTGATAGTTCGTCCAGTGAAAGGTCTGCGTCTAAATGAGATTCGATATATTGGACAATATTATCATATAATGCGTTGGCCTCTTTTCTCGTCGTTGGATGTTCCATTTCATAAACCGTACGGTTTACATGAAGCATTAGATCATTGACACAAAGCTCGATTTTAGCAGCTTTGCCGAAGCGGCTTGCATGAATCTCTTCGATTAATCTGAAAATTTTTGCCTGTAATGCATTAAAAGCAACTGTATCATAATGATACAAATACTGCTTTTTCCTTTGTACATGTTTTATCAGATAAACATAATCCTCAGACAATTCCAAAAGCTTTTGACAATAATCCTGACTGATCCAGAAAACGAAACGCTGGCATGGAAGTTTTTCTTCAATGTTAAAAGCATGATGTTTGATTCCGGGTGGAATCAAAATCATGTCTCCCGGCTTTAGGTGATGAGCACGTCCGCCAATGTACATGGACACATTTCCTTCCATGAAAACATAGAATTCATAGTAGTTATGAGTATGATCGGAAACGCTGGAAAACTGATTATCATTGTAGTAATAAATTTCAAAATCCTTGGACAGCATATACTGACGGTCGCTGAATTTGGACTGTAGACTTTTTCTCATAATATCATCCTTATAGCACAATCTTTTGTAACAAAAATTTCCTGTTGGAAACAAGGAAATTTTACCATGAAATCGCAAGTTTTGCAATACGAACAACAAATAACTCTATTGGACTTTTTGGAACAATTCATTTATAATGAAAACAACGGCGACATCGCCAAAACAACGGGGAAAGGAAACAAAAACTATGGAATTAAGTACACTCGGTTTACAGAACAGAGCAGAATGGGAAGCAAAAGGGTATAAGCTTCCAAAATTTGATCGTGAAGCAGTAACAAAAGCAACAAAAGAAAATCCAAGATGGATCCACTTCGGAGCAGGTAACATCTTCCGTGCATTCCAGGCAAATGTAATGCAGAACATCTTAGATAGAGGCGAAATGGAAACAGGTCTCATCGTTGCTGAAGGTTTCGACTATGAAATCATCGAAAAAATGAATCGTCCACACGACGACTACACAGTTCTCGTTACATTAAAAGCTGACGGAACAATCGAAAAAACTATCGTTGGTGCAGTAGTTGAATCTTGCATTCTTGACTCTGACAATGATGCTGAATACAGCAGATTAAAAGAAATCTTCTGTAAAGAATCTTTACAGATGGTATCCTTCACAATTACAGAAAAAGGATACAGCTTAGTAAATGGTAAAGGCGAAATGCTTCCACCAGTAGTAGCAGACTTCGCAGCAGGTCCTGCAAAACCAGCCAGCTACATCGGTAAAGTAGCTTCCCTTTTATACACACGTTTCCAGAATGGACAGTTACCAATCGGTATGGTTTCTATGGACAACTGTTCACACAATGGTGACAAATTATACGCAGCAATCAATGCATTTGCTGAAAAATGGGCAGAAAACGGCTTAGTAGAAAAAGAATTCGTTGACTACATCAACGACAGAAATAAAGTTTCCTTCCCATGGTCTATGATCGATAAGATTACACCAAGACCAGACGCTTCTGTAGAAGCTATGTTAAATGAAGATGGTATCGATGGTCTTGAACCAGTTATCACATCTAAGAACACATATGTTGCTCCATTCGTTAACGCTGAAGAATGTGAATACCTCGTTATCGAAGACTGGTTCCCTAACGGACGTCCAGAACTTGAAAAAGGCGGCATCATGTTCACAGATCGTGAAACAGTAGACAAAGTTGAAAAGATGAAAGTTTGTACTTGTCTGAACCCACTTCATACAACACTTGCTGTATATGGATGCTTATTAGGATACGAAAAGATTTCCGAAGAAATGAAAGATGAAGAACTT
>CAZYUZ010000095.1:0-5367 GCA_964650775.1 uncultured Lachnoclostridium sp.
ACCTGCACGGTCTCCCACCAGAACCTAAATCTGGCGCGTCTGCCAATTCCGCCATACCCGCTTAGCATGTAGTTACTATACCTTTTTCTGAGTAAAAAGTCAATTATCGAATAACGAGGGGATTTTTCAACACCCTCGTTACAGACTATAGACAATTTTAAAAAATTTTAAGGCATGGTTCCGTAACCCCCGGGGTGTATGCAACAGATAATTCTTTCTTGTCCATTTCACAATCTCCTCACCTGCTGATTTTAATCCAGATTATCCAGATCCTCTATCAGCGCTTCAATATCCTCGTCTTTGGTCGCCCAGCTTGTGCAGAAACGCACCGCGCTGTATTCATCATCCAGAGGGCTCCAGAGTTCAAAGGAATATTTTTCTTTCAACTGTTTCAGATGTTCTTTTGGCATAATCGGAAACTGCTGATTTGTATAGGAATTATAGAATAATGGATAGCCTTTTTCTAAAAATGCTTCCTTCAAATGCATTGCCTGCTTAATTGCCTTGCCTGCAATTTCTTCATACAGTCCATCTTCTAACAATGTCATAAACTGGATTCCCAGCAAACGTCCCTTTGCAAGCATTCCGCCACGCTGTTTGATCATATAACGGAAATCTTTCGCAATGGCAGGATCCGTAATGACAACCGCTTCTCCAAAGAGTGCTCCTACCTTTGTGCCTCCAATGTAAAATACATCGGTATATTCTGCAATGTCCTTCCATGTAACGTCTGTATTCGGGGCCATCAGACCATAGCCTAATCTTGCACCATCCAAAAATACGGTCAGTCCAAGTTTTTGACATGTTTCATATAAAGCTTTTAATTCATCCTTTGTATACAATGTACCGTTTTCTGTCGGATGAGAAATGTAGACCATCCCCGGCTGTACAATGTGTTCGTGAGACTCATCTGCCCAATGCAGATCATAAGCCTCCTGTACCTGTGCCGCTGTAATCTTTCCATCTTCTGATGGCAGTGCAAGTACCTTATGACCGGTTGCTTCGATCGCACCTGTTTCATGTACATTGATATGCCCTGTCTGTGCAGAAAGAACCCCCTGATAAGGTCTGAGTGTAGATGCAATGACCGTCAGATTTGTCTGTGTTCCGCCTACTAAAAACTGTACATATGCATCCGGTACACCGCATTTTTCCTTAATGATTTCTCTTGCCCGATCACAATATTCATCTTCTCCATATCCCGGAGTCTGCACAAAGTTTGTTTCCAGCATTTTTTCCAGAATTCTTGGATGTGCGCCTTCCAAATAATCGCAGTTAAATCTAATCATTTTTCTTCTCCTGTTCCTTCACAATCATGTCCGCTACCTGGTCTTCTAAATTTTCCTCTGTATAAGCAATCATTGCTGCTGAAACTGCACCCTCTAAGATTGCATCAATCCCCGGCACCTCTTTCGCTCCCACTAATTCTGAAAGCTTCAGCAGCAGACCCATATTTCCTTCCTGAATCACATCCTCCAGATTTGCGCCCTGTGCTGCATACGGAATTGCCATCTGTGCAATACTTCCAAGCCAGCTCTCACAAATCACACCAACGACCGATGCATCACCTGCAAGAAGCTTTTTGTAGGCTTCCTCCATTTCATCCTCGGACATCTCTTCGATCTGTTCTAAATCATCCAGATACATCTGGAAATACACATTTTCTTCTTCGGATTCGTCTTCCACAATCTGTGACTCTTCTTCCTCTTCAGGCTCCGGTTCTCCAGTCTGTACTTCCGGCGGCAGCTGCAGATACTGATAGATCATTTCTATCTGTTCTTCTGTCAGCTCCATTCCCTCAAAATAATTTAAAATTTCTTCTTTGGAAAGCGGATCTGTAGAGGTTCTGCAGACTTCTGCTACCGCACGCAGTGTTTCCATAAAAGTGTTTCTATCTAACATGGCAATCTCCTGTCATTTATTTTCTAATTCACGATTTTAAACTTCAATTTCAGATATGTCAACGGCAACCAAAAAACGGCTGCACATTCTCATAAAGAACAGCTCGAGACTTTGCTTGACCTCGCTTTATCTTTATGAGAATGCACAGCCGCATTCATTTTCATCGTCACTCATTCCTAAGTGCTGAGAGTGCTGAGAGTCTCATGGCACGAAGCGCAGGCATCAGCCCCGCCAGCATACCAATGATCACTGCAAATACAAGTGCTACCACGGATAACCACAGCGGAATATACGAAAGTGTCGAATATCCTGTGCTGCCACTTGCTGCTGCATTGATGATTGCGGAAATACCATAGCTTAGGAGCAGACCAATGGCTCCGCCCGCAAGCCCGATAAAGCCGGCTTCCATCAGGAATAAATCTCTGATTCTTCCAAGACCGCAGCCAAGCACCTTCATAATACCAATTTCCTTGGTACGTTCATAAATAGACATCATCATCGTATTGGCAATCCCAATCGCTGCTACAAACAGGGAAACCGCACCGATGCCGCCAAGAACGCCCTGTACCATGGCATACTGTCCTTCCATCTGCTCTACCCATTCCGCATTACTGTAAGCATAGTATCCCATATCGATGATCTGCTGCTGAACTTCTGAAACATTTTCCATTTCATCAACCTTTACGAACATCTCATTGTAAAACCATTCTTTGTATGGTTTTCCATTCGAACGCCTTGGCTGATTTGGAATCGCACGGTTTTTAAATATTTTCTTTAACTGCGTTTTCAGTGCCTCAATGTTACAATACGCTTCCCAGCTGAATTCATTGTATTCCTCCGGGGTTCCTTCTACCAGTCCGGTAGATTCGTACATATATTTTTTTGGCTGAGCGATCGGATTTCCATTTTCATCAGTTCCGCCATATTTGGCATTCCAATAAGCATCTGAATCCATAATAAAGAAAATCGGATCATTTGCCAGATCAATGTCAGGTAATTCTCCTGTATCCCAGTAGTACTCGTTGGTTCTGACATTATAAAAATTAGTGATCAGCTGATTTCCATAAAGGAATTCCAGGTTTTCTTCATCCAATGGTAACGTTGCTCCCTCCGCCAGCGGAATATCCATCGCCTGAAGTGCCTCTGATGACAATGCTCTGATAGAAATATTTCCCTCGTAAGCTCCGCATTTTAAGATTGGATACATGCTAAGCACCGGAGAAGCCACTTCCACATGAGGAATTGCCATGATTTTCTCTGCCGTACTGTCCGTAATCTTTCCTGCATTTTCATCAGAAGAGCTTTCCGCCACTGCCACTGCTACACCTCCAGAGGAATATCTCATACCACTGCCTTCATAAACCGTAATGGTCGTCAGACCTCCACTCTGCTCAATCTGTTCCATGGTAGATTTGCTAAGTCCAAGTCCCAGCGAAATCATAACAACAATGGAAGCCGTACCAATGATTACACCTAAGACAGTCAAAAATGTACGAAGCTTTCTGCGCCAGAGATTCGAAACACTCATTCTGAGTAAGTCAATCAACCTCATTGTTCGTCTCCTATTCGTTGTCCTCTAATGATTCAATCAGTTCCATTTCTTCCTGTGCAAGCTTTTTCGCTTTTTTCTTCTTTTTCACAATGAGAACGGCTGCTACTGCCGCACCAGCTGCTACGACACCAATGATTGCAAATCCCCACCAAGGAAAACCTTTTTGCTCTTCTACCATACCTTCCATCATCATTGGGTCTTCAAACATTTCAGGATAATATGGCTCATTCACGTATAATGTCATAGATTCTTCGATTGTAGCTTCTTTGCCTTCTTCGTCTTCATAGCTGATCACAATTTTTACAGTACCATCGTCCATGGTTGCTGCCTGACCAGCGAGGTAAGCGTCTACATTTCCTGTCGCACCAGGATCCATGTTTCCAATAAAGGTATCTCCACCGCTGATAGAATCTGCCACGAATTTTACATTTACATTATAAAGCTTTGTTTTTCCAACATTATAAATGCTGAACATAACATTTGCTTCATTTCCAATTTCGATTGCTTCCGGCATTGCCTGAATGCTGCTCAGATCAACTTTTGCTTCCTGTTTGATTGGCACAGACACGCTTGCTGTTTCTGTAAATGGGTTTGCTTTGTCATCTTCATATTCCATATTTACAGTCACCACATATGGTTTCTGCGCAAGGTCTGCTTTAGATTTCAGCTCAATGCTGATGCTCTTTGTACCATTTGGTGCAATGCTGTCCACGAAAATCGTGCTGGAACCTGCCGTTGGTAAAAATGCTGCATATGTATTATTTGCATCAGTTCCTTCCTGTGTTCCCTGAATGTCAAAGAGCATATTGGAAACTGTTGTATCTTTGGATGTATTTTTTAAGTTTAAAGTCAGTTTAAATGTATCGCCGGCATATACTTCTTCCGGAGTTGTTGTAAATCCTGTGACAATTACTCGTGGGGTAGAAATTCTGCCATTTTCTTCTACCGGTTCTACACCATTCACCTGCACATAGTAATCTAAGGCTACACTGCCTTTGCTGCCATCTGCTTCGTTGTAGGATACATTAAATGTCAATTTTGTATAGCCTGTGACTGCGTCATCTCTTGTTCTTAATGTCCAGCGGAAAGTATTCTTTCTGTCTGAAACATCTTTACCAGAGTCTTCACCGCGAAGCTTGTCGCATGTCTGGGAATAGTCTGTTTTTTCGATAGCGAATGGCCAGACGGTCACATCACCGCTTAAGGCTGGTGTAATAACTACATTTGTAACATCTGTTTCACCAAGGTTTACCAATGGCACAGCGATTTCGCAGTGATGACCAGCGTTAGCTGTAGTTGTGTCGTATTCTTTACCACCGATGATAATGTTGCTGTTGACATCAATTTTTTCTTCTTTTGTAGTTGCCTGAACAACTGGTGTTTTGCAGGCATCAAGTTCGGCTTTTGCAGTTGCTTCTAATGAAGAAAACTCCGCAGCAGTACTGTATTTAGGATTTTTGTCCAAATTAACTGTAAAAGTTCCTGAAGCATAATCATAGCCTAAATTCTCTGCAACTTTAGACATAACACTGTCAGCTTTCTTTTTTTCTGCATCTGTTGTATATCCAAGATCTTTGTAATATTTTTCTAATACTTTAGTAAGCTCTGTTGGAATTTTGCAAGCGTCTAATTCCTCTTTTACTGATTTTACAAAATTTGTAACACCATCAACCGTATCAAACTCTGTTGAAAAATTATCATCCGAGAGTCTATGAGTTCCAGCATCATATTTTAAACCTAATTTTTTAGCCACACTTGGCATAAGTTCATCTACATCTTTATATTCATCATCTGAATAGCCATTATTTTTTATATAGTCATTTAGCACACCCGCATTTCCCATTGCCACTTGATCTGCTGTCTGCTCTGTCGCCTGCGCATTCATCCCAACTGCAGGCACCGCCAGCATCGCA
>CAZYUZ010000095.1:5467-7870 GCA_964650775.1 uncultured Lachnoclostridium sp.
TGTCTGCTCTGTCGCCTGCGCATTCATCCCAACTGCAGGCACCGCCAGCATCGCACATATCATTAATACTAACAATCTTTTCATACCACGTCTTCTCCTTCTCTCTTGTCTTCTATCTTCACGATTTTACCATCAATAATATGAAATATTCTGTCCGCAAAACTTGCCAGATGATTATCATGAGTAACCATCACCAGCGTCTTCTTCTGCTCTCGTACAACCTTCTGCATCATATTCATAATGTCCCTCGAGGTGTTCGAATCCAGATTTCCCGTCGGTTCATCCGCAAAAATGATTTCCGGATCTACCACCAGGGCTCTCGCAACACCCACACGCTGCTGCTGACCGCCCGACATCTCATTCGGTTTATGCTTCTTATGCTCCGGCAGTCCCACCAAATCCAACAAATCTCCTGCTTTTTTCAACCGCTCTTTTTTATCTTCTCCCCTGAAAACCAGTGGCAATGCCACATTCTCCTGAGCAGTCATCGTCTGCAGCAGATTAAAGGACTGAAAAATGAATCCCACATGGTCTCGTCTGAATTTTACCAGCTGGTTTTCATTCATCTCCTCAATATGCTCGCCATTAATCACGACCTGTCCTTTTGTCGGTTTTTCCAACCCTGCCAGCATATTTAACATGGTAGACTTCCCGGAACCGGAAGTACCAACAATGGCACAAAATTCGCCTTCATATATATCCAAGCTGACGCCATTTAAGGCATGCACTTTATTTTTTCCGATAGAATACACTTTATGTAGATTTCGTACCTGAATCACAGGTTTTCTCTCGACACCCATATTTCTATCCTCCTGAATTTATCTCTCATACTATAGATAATCATAACCCGAAAAAAGTTTTAAGTATAGGAAAAAATGTCAAATAATTTCTTAAGAAAAAATGAAGAAAGGGTCTGTACGAAAAAGTACAAACCCAGTATCTTATTCACAATATTTCTTTCTCCGCTTATTTCGTCCTAAAGTTCAATCTCCATACCAGTATACATCTGTTCCAAAATATCGCCAAGCTCTTCTTTCAAAATTGCAAATGCTTCATCTCCGGTACAATGTCCTGTAATGATTCTGGTAACGCCCGTCTCCTTTGTTCTTTTTGCCAAAGCTCTCACATCCTCTTCCGAAGATTTATATAAATGAAGACCACCAATATAAGCACAGATTTCCTTCTCCGGGAATGTAGCCGAAACTTCTGTAATAATATTGTCCGCACCGCCATGCGAGCAGCTATTGAAAATCACCAGTCCCTTCGGGGTATCAAACACAAGGCTATGCTCATGGGCAAAATCATCCGGAAACATTTTTCCGTTTTCTTTCACAAAAAGATTCACTTTTTTTGCAATGCTCTCAAGCCCCTGTGTTTTATGTGGAATCAGATAAACACCTTCCAGAAGTTCATAATCACCTTCTACATACTCAATACGTTCTTTATAGGTTTCCAATGTTCCCGGCTGAATCCCATTATATTTAAACATAAAAAAATTCTTTTTGCCGTAACAGTTTTCTCCCGCACCTTTTCTCAAATAAAATTTTGCGGTTTTATTTTCTCCAAAAAATGCAGGCATCCCATCGGCATGGTCATAATGTGCGTGAGACAACACGCCGCATTCGATATCTTCCAAATTCAAACCCAGTTTTTTTGCATTTTCCACAAAATTTCCACTGGCTCCAGTATCTAATAAAATTTTATGGTCATTATATTCAATATAAAATGATAAGCCCCATTCACTAATCAGATCATTTTTTGTAATATTATCAATTAAAACTTTTACAAGCATGTAGCTTCCCCCTTATTCTACATTTTCTGCCCATTTCTACCTGATTATAATATAACATCTCATACTTCCGCACTCAAGCAATCTTGTAATATTTTCTTAACTTTTTCGTCAAATTTTATTTTTTGCATAAAAATATTTTTTCTGCACATTCTATTCTCGAAAGGATGGTGTTTAAATCATGAACAACAATAATAACAACAAAAACAAATCTAACAACTCAAACAACAGCTACAATGCAAATAATGCAGGCAGCGGTTCAAATTCCGGTAACAATATGGACAACTCAGGAAAGAACACAAGCTCCAACACATCTAAAAACAGCAGATAATTGACACTGACGCAAAAGGCGAAGTCCGGAAAATCACTCCCGGTCTTCGCCTTTTTCTTTACCTTTCCTTTCACTTTAGAAACGAAATTCTCTGTTTTTCTTTTTTCCACTTGCTAAAAGCTGTTGTCATCAAAGCACTGTACTTTTATTCAACCCACAGTCAACCCGACCAAGACTGCATATAAAAGAAAGAACGTTGATTTCTCAACATTCTTCCTTAATTAGTTCGTGAAGCATCGGGGATTCGAACCCCGGACAACTTGATTAAAAGTCAAGTGCTCTA
>CAZYUZ010000096.1:0-7869 GCA_964650775.1 uncultured Lachnoclostridium sp.
CTCCAAAACCAAATGTCGAGGGTTCGAGTCCTTCTGTCCCTGCTAAATGAGAAGCCGCGATCGAAAGATTGTGGCTTTTTTGCAAATATGCAATAATTTAGAAGTAGTTCATGAAAATGATGAAATAGGATGAAATTTTGTAGGATTTGGATATCCCAGCAAATTGAAAGACAAGAGATATAAGGAGACGAATCAGGATGAAATTATTGGAAGAACGCATTCGTAAAGACGGGATTGTAAAACCGGGTAATGTATTAAAAGTTGACAGCTTTATCAATCATCAGATGGATATTGAACTGATCAGTGAAATGGGAAAAGAATGGAAAAAACTTTTTGAAGGAAAGAATATTAATAAGATTTTGACAATTGAAGCTTCCGGTATTGGAATTGCATGTATTGCTGCAGTGCATTTTAATGTTCCGGTGGTATTTGCAAAGAAAGCAAAGAGCATCAATTTAGATGGAGATATGTACACTGCAGAGGTGGAATCTTTTACACATAAAAATAAAAATCAGGTCATTGTTTCAAAGAAATTCTTGAATAAAGATGACCATATTCTGATTATTGATGATTTCCTTGCAAATGGCTGTGCCCTTCAGGGTCTGATTCAGATTGTTCAGTCTGCGGGTGCGACTGTAGAAGGTATCGGTATTGCTGTTGAAAAAGGCTTCCAGCCAGGCGGCAGAATGATTCGTAACTTAGGTTACCAGTTAGAATCCCTTGCAATCGTGGATGGCATGAATGCTGAAACAGGAGAAATTATTTTCCGCGAACGATAAGGAGATAAAGAGAGATTATGAGTACAAAAGAACCCAAAAATATTAATAATATTTATACCTTAGATGGAAAAGTTCCAATTGGAAAATCCATTCCTTTTGGTCTTCAGCACGTTTTTGCAATGTTCGTGTCGAACTTGACACCGATTACATTGATTGCTGCAGCAGCACAACCGGCACTTTCTGTAGCTGAAACAGCAATGTTGTTACAAAATGCGATGTTCGTAGCAGGGATTGCAACACTGATCCAGTTGTTCCCAGTCTGGAAAATTGGATCAAGACTTCCAATCGTCATGGGTGTCAGCTTTACATTCGTAACAGTACTTTGTACTGTAGCAGCAAATTATGGATATTCTGCAGTGATAGGAGCTGTTTTAGTTGGTGGTATTTTCGAAGGTACTTTAGGGCTTTTTGCAAAATACTGGAGAAAATTAATCAGTCCGATTGTTGCAGCTTCCGTTGTAACTGCGATTGGTTTTTCATTATTTACTGTAGGAGCCCGTTCTTTTGGCGGCGGCTACCATGAAGACTTTGGTTCTGTGCAGAACCTGATTATTGCAGGCGTGACATTGTTTACCTGCCTTGGATGGAACATTTATGCAAAAGGATATATTCGTCAGCTTTCTGTACTGGCAGGTCTGATCGTAGGATATATTGTGGCAATTTTCTTCGGAAAAGTAGATTTAACGATGATTTTTGCAGATGGACTGGTTGCATTACCAAGACTGCTTCCATTTAAGCCGACATTTAATCTGGGGGCGATTGTTTCTACAGCAATTATTTTCCTTGTATCAGCGGCAGAAACCATTGGCGATACAACCGCTATGGTAGCAGGTGGCTTGAACAGAGAGATTACAGATAAAGAGATTTCAGGTTCTTTGGCATGTGATGGTTTTGCATCATCCATTTCTTCTTTATTTGGATGTCCACCAGTAACATCTTTCTCTCAGAATGTCGGACTGATTGCGATGACAAAGGTTGTTAACCGTTATACAATTGCAACTGGAGCAGGTGCAATGATCCTTGCAGGTCTGTTACCTCCAATTGGTAACTTCTTTGCATCCTTACCAGATGCAGTACTTGGCGGATGTACCATTATGATGTTTGGTACGATTTTAATTTCCGGTATGGAAATGATTGCAAAATGCGGATTTACACAGAGAAATATTACGATTGCAGCCCTTTCAATGGCAATTGGTATTGGATTTACGACTGCAAGTGAAGTTGGTATTTGGTCTGTTTTCCCAGAAGCGATACAGACAGTATTCTCAACAAATGTTGTAGCAGTGGTATTTGTAATGGCAATCGTTTTAAATCTGATTCTTCCAAAGAATATGGAAATGGAAAAAGTGGATTAATTAAAAAAAGTATCCCCTCTATAGGAGAATGCATTGAGGCTTCGTCTGACCTCGGCGAATCTTCCATAGAGGGGTTTTTTCGTTAAATTGATTATAAGTTATTTTAAGATAATTGAGTGATCGAAAGCTTCTGTTACATGACCGACAACAGCAGCCTGTACGCCGGATTCTACCAGTTCATGGAGTAGTGCCTGTGAATCTTTTTCAGACACAGAAATCAACAATCCTCCGCTTGTCTGCGGATCGTACATGATATCCTGCATTGCACGGGAGATACCGTCGGCAACGTAGATACCGTGTTCTGCGAAATCGCGGTTGCGATAAGCACCGGCAGGGATGAATCCCATTTCTGCGAATTCGTAGGCTTCTTTGTGGTATGGAACATTTGCTGCATCAATATGGATCGTACAATCACTTCCCTGTGCCATTTCAAAAGAATGACCAAGTAAAGAGAAACCTGTGACATCAGTACAGCTATGCACCTCATATTTTCTCATAATGTGGGCAGCGGTCTTATTTAAGAAGGTCATCTGTGTATAAATACGGTTCAAAAGTGTTTCATCCACCAAATCAGCTTTTGCAGCAGTGGTAAGAATACCAATTCCCAAAGGTTTTGTTAAAATTAATACATCGCCAGGCTTTGCTCCACTGTTAGTAAGCACTTTCTGCGGATGAACAAATCCTGAAACGGAAAGCCCGTATAATGGTTCTGCACCGTGGATGGTGTGTCCGCCAGTGATGATGGTATCTGCTTCATAGGCTTTGGAATAACCGCCTCGTAAGATTTCCTGTACAGTTTCAGAATCCATACTGTCCTTTAAACAGAGGATGTTCAGTGCCAGTCTTGGCTCGCCGCCCATAGCATAAACATCGCTTAAAGCATTGGTCGCCGCAATCTGACCAAACAAAAACGGGTCGTCAACGATTGGCGGAAAGAAGTCTAATGTCTGTACAAGAGCAGTTTCTTCGTCCAGTTTAAATACGCTGGCATCATCACTTTTATCATATCCAACCAGTAGTCTTTCATCAAAATGTGTCTGAAAGCCTTCCAGCATGGAAGCGAGAGTGCCGGCGCCTACTTTCGCACCGCATCCAGCACAGGATGCCAATTTTGTTAATTTTACATTTGTTTCCATAATAAAATCCTATCCTGATGTGTTTGACATCATTATACAGTAAAACGCGGGAGAAATCCCGCGTTTTATGTTCAATTATTATCCAGTTCTACGTGATAATGTGTCACATATCCTGACTTTGTGATTTCTACGACCTGCTCCACTTCCTGACTCCAGGTAAATGTGGAAATATCTTTCTCGGTTTCGAATTTTACACAAGTACCGCAGCTGCTGCTTAAGTCCCTTGGAACCGGCATTGCTTCGGCTGTGATATTCTCTTTTTTACATTCCTTTTTGAAACGAACCGCACCGAAGTGGGAGTAGAAGGTGGCAATATAAATCATCTTATTTTCTCATTTCTAATGTGTATTCGCCATTGCTTTCCTTGATTGTAACTTTGTAGCCGGCTTTTTCAGCAAAGCGTGTTACATTTTCTTTGGAAGCGTGGTTGTCAACCATCATAACATAAGCAGCTTCTTTTGTCTTCATTGCTTTCTGAATCATGATGACTGGTTCTGGACAGGAGAGTCCTCTTGCATCTAATGTAGTCATAATTAATTATCCTTTCTGAAGGTGTTCATTGCACCAATTGCTGCAACTACGATGATACCGATGATTACTGCGATTTTACCATTTGCTGTTGGACCTGCACCGCTGGAAGCAAGACCGAAGTTGTGTGCGAATGCAGCACCAACCATAAGACCAAGTACTGTTACAGCACTGTCTGTGTTTCCTTCACCTGCAAGAATAAGCTGACGGAGTGGGCAGCCACCTAAAAGTGTACATGCAAAACCTGCAAGTAACATACCAAGAGCATTCCAGAGACCATCAACATGAGCAACTGGCTGGTTTGCCATGGCTAATGTGAAATAGGTACCTTCTGTTGTAGCTGTTAAGATGAGGTTAACAACGAGTGCAGCTACAAAGATTGCAACGAATCCGGATAATAACTTCACATCTTTGAAAAGTACGAAGTCACGGATACCGCCAACCATACAAAGTCTTGTTTTCTGTGCCATTGCACCAACGATGATGCCAGCGATAAGACTGATGATGATTGGAGCATGAAGTGCGCCAGGGCCAGCACCTTCAGGAGAGAATAAAATAAATGCCGGAGCGACTACTAATAATACAAGGAAAGCTACCTGAATTGCAGGGAATAAAAATCCTTCGCATTTAGACATTACATAAGTACGTTTTAAGGAGTATCCTTTGTTCAGGAAGAAGATACCGCAAAGGATACCGGCAACGAATCCTACAAGACCGAAAATGGCGTTTAAGTCACCGCCTGCAAGTCGAAGAACCATACGGAATGGACAGCCTAAGAACATTAAGCAGCCGATCATTGCAAAAAATCCTAAAATGAAACGTGTCAGTGGAGCAGAACCGCCCTTTGGACGAAATTCCTTGCTCATAAATGCTACAATAAAGCTACCAAGTACAAGTCCAATGATTTCAGGACGGATGTACTGTACGGCTTCCGCTCTGTGAAGACCGAGTGCACCGGATGTATCTCTAAGGAAACATGCGATACAAAAGCCCATGTTTTTCGGGTTGCCAAAGAGAACTAAAGCAGCTCCGATGATACCTGTCACTAAACCAGCGATCAGGATGTTTCTTACTTCTTTTTTCTGATTCATAATAAATTCCTTTCTCTGAATGTAATCGTTAAAAGTATAACATTCTCCAAAGGTTTAATCCAATTTGAATTATTGATAACTGTAATGAATTTATTGAAATGACAAATAAATATGGTATTATATAAGGAAGGAATTCAATGACAGAAGGTAACGAAGATGAAAAAAATCTATTTAGATCAGGCCAGCACGACCTATCCGAAACCGGAATGTGTGGCGAGGGCTGTATATGAATATATGACGGGGAATGGATGCAACATTAACCGTGGCTGTTACGAAAATGCCTACGATACAGAGGAAGTGATTTTGGAAACAAGAGAGCTTCTCTGTGAGTTGTTTGACGGTCCCGACTGCAAAAATGTGATTTTTACAAAGAATGTCACAGAGAGCCTGAATATTGTGCTGAAAGGTTTTTTAAAGTCGGGAGATCATGTACTGGTTTCTTCTATGGAGCACAATGCGGTGATGCGCCCCATCAGACAGCTGGAAGCGGCAGGGGTAGAATTTGATCGTATTCCATGCACTGCGCAGGGAGAACTGATCTTAGAGGCAATGGATGAGCTTATAAAACCGAATACCAGAGCGGTTGTGATGATGCACGCCAGCAATGTGTGCGGAACGGTTCTTCCATTAAGAGAAGTGGGTGCATTCTGCAAAGAACATGGTTTAAAATTTATTGCTGACTGCGCGCAGACGGCAGGTGTTTTGCCGATTTCCATGAAAGAAATGAATATTGATGCGCTCTGTTTTACCGGGCATAAAGGCTTATATGGACCACAGGGCATTGGCGGCTTCGTTTTGCAGGAAGAGATGATTGAAGAAATAACACCGTTATTATCGGGTGGAACGGGAAGTATCAGTCATACGGAGGAAATTCCGGAGTTTATGCCGGACCGCTTTGAACCGGGAACCATGAACCTGCCAGGGATTTTTGGATTACATGCAGCATTAAAGTGGATATCAGAAACTGGAATAGAAAACATTCATAAGAAGGAAAAGATGTTGACAGGTCTGTTCTTGGAAAACATTAAAAAACTGGATCGGTCAGGGGAAAAAATAAAACTGATTGGAAAAGAAATGAACGAGGGGCGGACAGCGGTCGTTTCCATTCAGACACCGGGCAGAGATGTTTCAGAGGTGGCATATCTGTTGGATAAAAATTATGGAATTATGACAAGAGTAGGACTGCACTGCGCGCCAAGTGCCCATCAGACGCTTGGTACGTATCCGACAGGAACGATTAGATATTCCTTTGGATATTTTAATACGGAAGAAGAAGTGCTTATGGCAGTGAAGGCACTGGAGGAAATTATATGGAATTGAAACAGTTGGAATCATTTGTGGCGGTAGTTGTTTACAAAAGCTTTACGGAAGCGGCAAAGCAGTTATATATTTCCCAGCCTACGATCAGTACTCACATTCAGGCACTGGAAAAGGAACTGGAATCAAAATTGATTGTACGTACAACAAAAAGTATTGAACTGACAAGAAGAGGTGCAGAACTATACGAATGTGCAGTGAAAATGCTGGATTTAAGAGATACACTTTTGCAAAAATGGAAAAGCTCTGATGAAAAGATTATTCGTTTAGGAGTATCAACCATTCCATCTGCATATATCTTACCGGAATTTTTGCCGGAATTTTGCAAAGAATATCCGGAAATCTTCTTTCATTCCATCCAAAACGACAGCAAAGGAATTATTGAAGGTGTGATGGAGGATCGCATGGATGTGGGGCTGGTCGGAATGGAACCTGAAGACGAAGGTTTGGCCTGTATTCCGTTTTACGAAGATGAGCTGGTAGTAATCACTCCTGTGACAGAGTATTTTTTAGAGCTTCGAAAAAAAGAAACTCCAATGTCAGAGCTGATAAAAGAACCGATCATTTTAAGAGAAAAAGGTAGCGGGACCAAAAAAGCAGCAGATCTGTTTCTGGAAAAAGAGGGAATTTCGAAGGAGAAACTGAATGTAGTTGCCTATATGAATGATCCGGAAGCAATCAAAAATTCTGTGGCGGCAGGATTGGGTATTTCCATCGTTTCAAAAAAAGCGGCAGAAAATATGATTCGTGAAAAAAGGTTGTTATCTTTTGAATTTTCTCAATATACAAGTGGACGAAAATTTTATATAATATATAAGAAGGATTCTCTGCTGAAGCCATTTATTAGTACATTTATTAATTATATTCAAAAATATTATAAGTATTAATTAATAAAAAGTGATTGACTTTCCAAAAAGAAATCATTATCATGGTCTGAACAGTAGGAAAGTGTTTTATGTTTGAAAGGAGATTTATATTATGGCGTACTATTATAGTGAACCATCCCATACGTTTAGTGAATATTTGTTAGTGCCGGGTTATTCAAGCAGTCAGTGTATTCCGGCAAATGTTAGCTTAAAAACTCCATTAGTAAAATTCAGAAAGGGTGAGGAACCTGCTTTATCTTTAAATATTCCATTAGTTTCTGCAGTTATGCAGTCTGTATCAAATGATACAATGGCGGTAGCATTGGCAAGAGAAGGCGGCGTTTCTTTTATTTATGGCTCTCAGACAATTGAATCTCAGGCTGAAATGGTAAGAAAGGTAAAAGCTTACAAAGCAGGATTTGTAGTAAGCGATTCTAACCTTGTACCTGAAAATACATTGGCAGAAGTTCTTGCATTAAAGGAAAAGACAGGTCATTCTACAATGGCTGTAACAGAAGACGGAACAGCTACTGGTAAATTATTAGGTATTGTTACAAGCAGAGATTACCGTGTATCCCGTATGTCTATGGATACAAAAGTTGCGGACTTTATGACACCATTTGAAAAGCTCATCACAGCGAAAGTTGGTATGTCCTTAAAAGAATGCAACAACTTAATTTGGGATCACAAATTAAACTCTCTCCCAGTCATTGATGAAAACCAGAACTTAGACTCTATCGTTTTCAGAAAAGACTATGAATCTAAAAAAGCAAACCAGAACGAACTTCTTGATGACA
>CAZYUZ010000097.1:0-7825 GCA_964650775.1 uncultured Lachnoclostridium sp.
GCATCTTCTTTTGTTCCTTTTAAGCTGAAGGAAATAACACCGCAAGTACCGTTTGGCATGTATTTCTGAGCCACTTCATAATATTTGTCGCCCGGAAGACCTGCAAAGTTTACAAATTCTACTTTTTCATGAGAATTTAAGAATTCTGCAACTTTCTTTGCGTTGCTGCAGTGTTTTTCCATACGAAGTGGTAATGTTTCAAGACCCACGTTTAACAGGAAGCAGTTCATTGGTGATGGAATGCTTCCAAGGTCACGCATCAGCTGTGCTGTCATTTTTGTAATGTAAGCAGCTTTGCCGAATTTTTCTGTATAAACAATGCCGTGATATGTTTCATCCGGAGTTGTAAGGCCAGGGAATTTATCAGCATGTGCATCCCAGTCGAAGTTACCGCTATCGATAACTGCACCGCCTACTGCCATTGCATGTCCATCCATATATTTTGTTGTGGAATGAGTAACGATATCAGCGCCCCATTCGAATGGACGACAGTTGATTGGTGTTGCAAATGTATTGTCGATAATGAGTGGTACACCATGTTTATGAGCAATCTTCGCCATTTTTTCAATATCAAGTACTACAAGTGCAGGATTTGCAATTGTTTCACCAACCATACATTTTGTATTTTCCTGGAATGCTGCATCAATTTCTTCTTCAGATGCATCAGGATCAACAAATGTACAGTCAATGCCAAGTTTTTTGATGGTTGCTGCACAAAGGTTAAAGGTACCACCATATACTTTTGCAGAGCAGATTACATGATCTCCTGCCTGACAGATATTTGTAATTGCATAGAAGTTTGCAGCCTGCCCTGAAGATGTCAGGATTGCAGCCACACCGCCTTCCAATTCAGCAATCTTTGCAGCTACCGCATCATTTGTAGGGTTTGCAAGTCTTGTATAGAAATATCCGGAGTCTTCCAGGTCAAAAAGACGTCCCATTTCTTCTGTTGTGTCGTATTTGAAGGTTGTGCTCTGGTAGATTGGAAGAACTCTGGATTCTCCTTTGGTTGGTTTCCATCCGCCCTGAACACAGATTGTATCCAGATTTAATTTTTTATCCATATGTATTCCCTCTTACTTTCCGATTTTAATACCAAAAATACTTGTACTAAATCCACTATAGATTCTGTCGTAATCTCCAACTTCCATCTGTGTGCCGAATTTTTCATTCCAGCAGTCACATAACATCTGTGCAAATGGTTCTGACATATTCCCCTCAAAGGCATTAATTGCAGGAAGAACATAGCTTACAACGAACATATTGCAATCAATCAGTACATTTTCTCTCTGAAATTTTAATTTTTTGGACATAATCAAATCTTCTGCATATCCGATAAATCTGTCCGCAAGCTTTCTTAACCATTTTTCCTTATCTTCTTCATGGTCATAAACAGCTTCAATGCAGAGAAATACTTTTCCATATTTCTGCATCATATTTTCAAAATATCCAGGATAATTTTTCTTATTAAAGTTTTTCATAGATTCTTTCATGTCATCAAACATGGAATCCATCCCAGACATTGCGTCGTTGTAATACTGTCCATACTGAATTAAATCCATGGCGTTCTCCTTCTGTAATCCTTAAATTTTTATTCGTCCCAGTTATGATATACTGCCTGAACATCATCATCGTCATCTAAAAGATCTAATGTTCTGTTCAGATATTTGATATCATTTTCATCTGTTAATGTTACATAGTTCTGTGGAATCATTGTAACTTCTGCAGATGCCATTGGAATTCCTTCTTTTTCCAGTGCTTCACGAACTACAGAGAAGTCGTCCGGATCAGTTAAAACTTCAAAGCTGTCGTCTTCTTCCGCAAAGTCTTCTGCACCAGCATCCAGTGCGATCATCATTAAGTCATCTGCTTCCATTTCGCATTCTTCTTTGTCAATGATAATCTGACCTTTTTTGTCAAACATGTAAGATACACAGCCTGAGTTACCCATGTTACCGTTACCTTTTGTGAAAGCACTTCTTACATTGGAAGCTGTTCTGTTTTTGTTATCTGTTAAAGCTTCCACGATGATTGCGATACCGCTTGGACCGTATCCTTCGTAAGTAACCTGTTCGTAGTTTACAGAGTTTGCATCGCCAGCTGCTTTTTTGATACCACGTTCGATAGTATCGTTTGGCATGTTGTTTGCTTTTGCTTTCGCGATGATATCACGAAGCTTGCTGTTATTTGCAGGGTCTGGACCGCCTTCCTTAACAGCTACTGCGATTTCTCTACCGATGACTGTAAAGATTTTTCCCTTTGCAGCATCATTTTTTTCTTTCTTATGTTTAATATTGGCAAATTTTGAATGTCCTGACATATCAAATAACCTTCCTTTTCCTTCGTTTTTCTTTCCTCATTTTCTGTCCAATATACAGAAATATATCGGCAAATATTATACTACTATTCAAAGTCAATGACAAGAAATTTTTCAGTCCTATGTATTTAACTGCAGACTGACTTTCAATGCTTCATCGATTTTTCTTAATATATCGTCGTCCAGATGACAGATTTTATCCTTCAATCTGGATTTATCAATGGTTCGAAGCTGCTCCAGCAAAATTACCGAATCCTTTACCATATGATACGTAGTCGCATCGATGGCGATATGGGTCGGAAGCTTTGCTTTGTTCATCCTGGAGGTAATTGCAGCACAGATGACCGTTGGACTGTGTCGGTTTCCCACATCATTCTGAATGATGAGCACCGGGCGGATACCACCCTGTTCGGAACCTACCACCGGTCGTAAGTCTGCGTAAAAGACATCGCCCCGTCTGATAATCACTTCAATTCTCACGCTCCTTTAGCGTAAGTATTCCCATTATTTTTCAAAATAATCTCTGATTTCTTTGATTTTTCCGTCTTTATAATAAATTCTTGGAATTCGGTTGCCCAGGTCGCAGACAAGTTCATAATTAAAGCGTCCGCTTAAATCTCCCAGTTCTTCCGCAGTAATCGTAAACTCTCCATCCTGACCGATGAGTGTCACTCTGTCTCCGATTTTGATTTCTTCCGGAATCTCCGTTACATCCACCATCATCTGATCCATGCAGACACGACCCACAATCGGTACCTTATGCCCTTTGATCAGGACATAGCCCTTATTTGAAAGACTTCTAGGATATCCGTCTCCATAACCAATCGGCACGGTTGCAATCGTTCGCTTTTCCTGTGCCACCCATGTGCTTCCGTAGCTGACACATGTTCCCGGCTCCACTTCCTTTACATAAACCACATGACTCTTTAAGGAAAGAATTGGCTTTAACTGCACCACATCTTTTTTCACTTCGCCTGACGGCCATAAGCCAAATGAGATGATTCCTGCACGTACCAGATCAAATTTCTGGTCTGTAAGCTCAATGATTCCTGCACTGTTGGCACAATGCTTCAGGGAAAATGTGACACCGGCATCTTCCATCGCTTTTACCATTGCATCAAACTTTGCAATCTGCTTATATGTGAATTCCTGATTATCTGTATCTGCATTTGCAAAATGAGTAAATACGCCATCCATTTCTATCATTGGAAGTTTGCTCATCTTTACGGCATCTTCTACAGCTTCAGTTATATTCTGATAGCCAATACGTCCCATTCCTGTATCAAGCTTCAAATGGACATAGGCTTTTTTATTCTGACGAACCGCTTCTTTCGACAATGCCTCTGCCATATCAAGCGCAAACACGGTCTGACGTATATCGTATTTCACAATATCCCGATAGCACTCCGGAAATGTATATCCTAAAATTAAGATTGGCTTCTCTATCCCCGCTTTTCGAAGTTCTACAGCCTCATCCACCGTCGCCGTAGCAAATCCCCAAAGGAAATCACATTGCTCAATAAATGACGCAATCGGAACCGCCCCATGCCCGTAAGCATCCGTCTTTACGACTGCAATGATCTTTGTAGTTTCCGGAATATTTTTATTCATTTGCTCAAAATTGAACAGCACCGCATCTAAATCAATATCTGCATGTACTCTTCTGTATTTTTTCATAGCCTGGTCACCTCTGCAATACCATCTAAAATATCTCCAGCAGTCATACTATAGGCACTTTTTGCTGCTGCCGCAGCATCCCCTGCTTTTCCGTGTAAATAAACGCCCAGTTTCGCCGCTTCATGCGCTTCCATCCCCTGTGCGATCAGTCCCCCGATCATACCAGCCAGCACATCACCGCTGCCGCCGGTTGCCATACCGGAGTTTCCGCTTGTATTAATATATACAAGTTCTTTATCTTTTGCAACAATGGTTCTGGCATCTTTTAAAACCAGGGTCACATCATAGTCCTCTGTAAAAGACTTTGCCTCGCCCATTGGATTTCTCAAAATTATATCTCTTGTTTTTCCGGTCAGTCTTGCCATTTCCTGAATATGCGGAGTCAGCACAATCGGCGCATGTTTGTCTAACAGACAGCTCTTGCTCTTTGCAAGAAGATTGATTCCATCTGCATCAATGACAACCGGTACGGTACTTTTGCTGATTACATATTTTAAAATCTTTTCAGCCACACGTTCCGTTCCAAAGCCAGGACCAATCACGATAACGTCTGCCCAGTTCATGCATTCTCTTAACTGTTTTACCGGCGGTCTGCTATAGTCATATACCTCTAAAAGTGCTTCCGGAAGTAAAACCTGCATTGCCAGCTGATTTTCTTTTGGAGTATAAATCTTCACCAGCCCTGAACCGATTCGGTATGCTCCTGCTGCAGCAAAATAAGCTGCTCCGCTGATTTTTGGTGAACCGGCAATCACAAGCACTTTTCCGTAAGTTCCTTTATGGGAATTTCCTTTTCTCTCAGGAAGTTTTTTCAGATCCTCTTCGGTATAAGTAATGCTTCTGCATTCTTCGCAATCCTCAAAGGCAATTCCAAGGTCTGCGACCAGAATTTTCCCACAAAAATCTCTTCCGGGATATAAGAGCATTCCCAGTTTTTCAGTAAAAAACGTAACCGTTGCATCTGCTTTAACTGCCACACCGCATACTCTGCCTGTATCCGCAGAAATTCCGGAAGGCACATCTACTGCCACAATTTTGGCATTCACAAGATTCATCGCTTCAATGACTTCTGCTGCAAGCCCTGTAATCTCTCTGTTACATCCAATACCAAAGATTGCATCTACAATGACAGTATATTCATCATAAGCCGGTGCAGTAACAAAATTTCCGGAAATCGCCTGATACATTTCCAGCTGATGCTTTGCTTCTGCAGATAATTTATCTAACGCACCAACAATACAGACCTCTGCCTCATAACCTTTTAATTGCATCAGCCTTGCCACAGCCAGCCCGTCTCCACCATTATTTCCTGTACCACAGGCAATTAATATCTTTTTCAAATCATAAGAACCGCTAAGAAGTTCCTGGACGACTGCCTGCGCGGCTCTTTCCATCAGAAGAAGCGATGGAATTTTATATTTTTCCATCGCTTTCTTCTCCCAGTTTTTCATTTCTTTTCCACTGATCAAATATTTCATGATAATTACTCTTTTTCGTAGCTGGAAAGGTTATATGAGAGTCTCATCAAACTGTCAAACAGATGAACATTCTCAACAACCACATCCTTTGGTACATTCAGGTCAGTGTGTGCAAAATTCCAGATTGCTTTGATGCCACAGGATACCAGAATATCTGTCATCTCTGAGGCTGCTGACTTCGGTAAAGTCAGTGCTGCAATTTCAATATTTTCATTCTTAACAAATTCTCGCAGCTGGCTTGTAGGATAAATCTGAATATTCCCAATCTTTTTACCAATCAGGTCCGGATTTACATCAAAGATTCCTTTAATCTTAAATCCATTTTTTTCAAAAGCCGCATACTTTGCAAGTGCATGCCCCATATTACCGCCACCGACTACGATCATATTATGAACCTGATCGAGTCCTAAAATCTTACCGATTTCATCATAAAGGTATTTTACATTATATCCATAGCCCTGCTGTCCGAATCCGCCAAAATGATTTAAATCCTGACGAATCTGTGAAGCAGTGACCTTCATACGGCTGCTTAGCTCTCCTGATGAGATTCTTTCCATTCCACTATCGAGTATCTCCCCCAAATATCGATAGTATCTAGGCAACCTTTTGATAACTGCTTTGGAAATCTGTCGTTCTTCCATATTATTCCTCCTTGATTTCCAGTATATTTTTTATTATAATTGTTTGTTAAATTGATGTCAAATTATTTATGTAAAATCAGGAGGACTTCTATGATACTGGCATGCCAGAATATATGTAAAACATTCGGTTCCAGAAACCTTCTCAAAAATGCTTCTTTTCATATTGAAGACCGTGAAAAAGCAGCTATTGTAGGTATTAACGGTGTGGGAAAATCTACCCTTTTAAAAATAATCATCAAAGAAATGGAGGCAGATTCCGGAGAAGTTGTCATTGCCAAAGGCAAAACCATCGGATATCTGGCCCAGCACCAGGATTTAATTGGAGAAAATTCGATTTTTGATGAATTATTTCAGGTGCGTCAGGAACTTTTATCCATGGAACGACGTATGCGCATTTTAGAACAGGAAATGAAATTTGCAAGCGGTGACTCGCTGGAAGAAAAGATGAAATCTTATGCAAATATTAGCCACGAATTTGAGCTTCAGAACGGCTACGCATACAAAAGCGAGGTCATCGGCATTTTAAAAGGATTGGGATTTGAAGAATCGGAATTCGAAAAACGAATCACCACACTCTCCGGCGGTCAGAAAACCCGTGTTTCTTTAGGAAAACTGCTTCTTACAAAGCCCGATATCATCTTACTGGACGAGCCTACCAACCATTTAGATTTAAATTCCATTACATGGTTGGAAACTTATCTGATGAATTATCAGGGAGCTGTCATTATTGTTGCCCACGACCGTTACTTTTTAAACCGCGTCGTTACAAAAGTCATTGAAATTGATCAGGGCGAAGTACATACGTTTCTTGGCAATTACTCTGAGTATGCTAAGAAAAAAGCACAAATGCGTGAGGTACGTCTCAAAGAATATTTGAATCAGCAGCGTGAAATCAAGCATCAGGAAGAAGTCATTGCCAAATTAAAATCCTTTAACCGCGAAAAATCCATCAAACGAGCAGAAAGCCGTGAAAAGATGCTCGCCAAAATAGATGTGATTGAAAAACCAACGGAAGCAAATGCAGAAATGCGTTTTTCCATCGAACCAAAAGTAATGTCAGGAAATGATGTACTGACCGTTGAAAACCTTGCCAAATCCTTTGGAAGTTTACACCTTTTCTCTGATCTCAATTTTGAAATCAAACGTGGAGAACGTGTGGCAATCATCGGCAACAACGGTACTGGAAAAACAACCATTTTAAAGATCATCAATCAGGTGCTTGATGCGGATGCAGGCAAAATCACCCTCGGCAGTAAGGTTTCTATCGGTTATTACGATCAGGAACACCACGTACTTCACATGGAAAAGACCATTTTTGAAGAAATTTCCGATGATTATCCGTATCTTACCAACACAGAAATCAGAAATGTGCTTGCTGCATTCCTTTTCACAAATGATGACGTATTCAAACGCATTGGTGATTTAAGCGGCGGTGAACGCGGACGTGTTTCATTGGCAAAATTAATGCTCTCCAATGCCAACTTCTTAATCCTGGACGAACCTACCAACCATTTAGACATTCAATCCAAAGAAATTTTAGAACAGGCACTCAACAGCTACACAGGAACGGTATTATATGTATCCCATGACCGTTACTTCATCAATACCACTGCCACAAGAATTTTGGATTTGACCGGAGAAACGCTGGTTAATTATATTGGCAATTACGACTACTATCTGGAAAAGAAAGATGAACTGACTGCTATTTATGC
>CAZYUZ010000098.1:0-7763 GCA_964650775.1 uncultured Lachnoclostridium sp.
CGTCTGAGTATGAATACCTACACTGTATTCTCTGATATTGCATAAATCCAGTTCTTCAAAAATCCAGTCTGCCTGTTCTATGATGATCACGTCTGAAGCTATGATTTCATGGTAATATTCTTCCATGGAAGAGCTTTCTGAAGTCTTCTGTAAATGACTGGCATAAGGCAGCATTTTCAGTTTTTTCAAATACCCAACTTTTATTCCTGCCTGCGACAGAGCATTTCCAACAGCATGTACCAAATGTGTCTTTCCATTGCCATATGCTCCATAGAATGCAACCATCGGTGCAGCCCACTGATTATTTGAAAGCTTTTTCGCACATTCATATGCTACACGATTACTTTTTCCTTGTACAAAATTTTCGAATAAATAATTCTTCTTCATATCCTACACGCCTCCGATCATTCTGCTTTCCAGATGAATTCTTTTTAAAATATTTTTTCCTCTTGTTTCCGTAATATAGTTATATTCTTCGATTTCCTCCACCCTGTGCCCTTCAATCTTTTCTGCACCCCAAAATTTTGCCAGTACAACATAATCATCGTTGATAAGGCAGAGCAGATTATTCCACACAGGATATTTCTTTAAGATTTCCTCCCTCTTTTCTTTGACATACTCCGCTTTTACCTGTACAATCTGTGCAATTTGAGCATCACTGTATCTGTCTTCATGAAACAGCAAATCTACAACTTGAAGTTCCTTCTTCTCATCTGGATTACACAGTTCGTTTATAACCCATGCAACCAGCTCTTTATCCAGAACCTCGTTTACTTCCACATGTAAAAATTTCAAGAAATCCCAGATATATTTCAGCCTTCCAATTGACACAGATACCTCCGAAATCATTTTTAGTATCTCCTCTGGAACCTCACAGGAAACTTCCTTTGCACGTTCCCTTAAATATTTTAGTTTCAGTTCTTCATCCGGCTCTCTGATCTGTTCAACATATGCCTCCGTCAATAGCTGTGACAGCGAAATCTCCATTTCAACAAATGGTTTATTGACTGTAAAAATCACCTGTTTATTCTGTTTTAATACCTCCTGAAAAAAGCCTGCCAGTCGTTTTTGCCAGATTATTTTTCCGTCCACAACATCAATGTCTTCCATGATCAGAACATCAAAGCTATCTATTTCATCAAGAATTACCGCCGGAACACTCACCCAGTTTTTAACAAGCTCCTGATACTCAAATGCCTCCACGAGTCTCACATGAAAATGGTTCTTTTCAAGCTCCTTCATGATCATTCTCATTAAATGTGTCTTTCCATTTCCATAGCTGCCCTGAAAAAGCACCAGATTTCTTTTCCATTTTCCGCTTCCCAAAAATCGTGCCAGTGTATAGCTTCGAATGTTTCTTTCATTGGTAACATATTTTTCTGCTTCATATTTTCCCTTACAGCTCATAGTTCACCTCCTATTTTCATTGTACTTTATAAATCAGAGGTTCCCCGCTGATTTTCAGAAAAAAAGAAGCCATCACATCTATGATTTCCATCATAAATGTGACAGCTTTTTTCACTGTTTATATTGTTCTATAAAATTCTCCGCAACCATCTGGCAGGCACGTTTGCGTCCATAATGTTCTATGTCACAGGCACGACCGCCAAAGCAACTAGTCAGGTATACACAATCCCTGCAATCTTCATCCTGAAACGGATCTTTTCTGATACATAACTCTGCCACCTCTCCATCAACATCTTTGAGCAAATGAGCAATTGTAGCTTCTTTTTCATCACTCCAGACACATATGGAAATATATCCTTCCGGCGTAATTCTGTAAAAATTACGGTTCTTTCCAGGGCAGATCCCCTTACAGAACATAAGGTCCGAATCTTTTTCCCACACACCTCCAGTCTCATATTCCACGCCAAAACAAGTGCATAGTTCTCCTAATCGTTTATACAGCTCATCAATGAATTCTTTTGGTATTTTTTCTGGACAAAGATGATGCTCAAATACCCGAAGCTTTTCTACGATTGTTTCCTTCAACAACTTTTCTACAAATTCTACCAATGCATTTTCCACTTGCGGTTTCATCTCAAAATCAATCAGTAACGTCACAGTTGTTGAGTTAAAACAGTACTGTTCATATTCATGGAGTGCAATTTCTGTTTCATCTACGCTGGAATCCACCAAAATTCCTTTCTCCAGAAACTCAAAGATTTCCTCCGATGAAAGCATCTCAAATTTTCCGCTGCGCAAAGCATTTAGTTTTTCCTTTTCTAATTCAAGCACGCTCTTGGTTAACGTATTAATAACAAAACAAAGTTTCTTTTCCTCATTTTCTCTATAAATGTTATAAAACGATTTTTTAAACATAATCTCGCCCCCTTACACTCTCATTTAATCATAAAATTTACGAGTTTCCCCTTGTCTTTCCACCTTTGCAAAAAAGACTGCCGCTAACGCAACAGCCTTTCATCCATAATCTCTATGATATTCTATTGTTTAAACAGCGGTGTCGATAAATATCTGTCTCCCAGATCCAATAAAAGCACCACAATATTTCCAATGTATTTTCCTTATTCTGCAAACAAATCATCCAATGTAATTACATTGGTAAATATTCCACCATATTCGTTATAACTTAATCCAAATGTTGTTATCAATGTGCTATGAATTGATATTTTGGGTGAAATCTCTTTTGCCAAAATCTCCTGCCTCTGTAGCAACACCCGGTAATATTCCTTACTCACATGAAATTCTGAACCGTAATATTTAATTTCGCACATATTCACAACATTATCATTGCGCATAATCAGTAAATCTATCTGTGTTCCTTCCATATCATCAGACCTTTTTGACCATGCTGAATGCGTTGTAATGACTCCGCTAATCCCAAGTGCCTTTTTTATCTGAGCCACATGGTTGAAGCATACATTTTCATACGCAAACCCTCTCCAGCTTACAACCTCCTGTGATGCAATGTTGTGCTGCCAAAAATTTTCATCAATCCTTTTCTTTTTATCCACAAAATGAAGATAAAACATACAGAACGGATCAACCAGTTTATAGTGTTCTTTCTTGCCTTTTCCAAACGGAACATATTTTATAACAAAATCGCTGGCAATCAACGCATTTAGGTTTTGCGAGAGTGTTCCTCCATCATTCATCCCAATTTTCTCTAAAATTTCACTTCTGGTATATCCGGCATTTCTTGTGTAAAGCACCCCAACTATCTTTTTCATCAATTCCGGATTGTTGAAAATAGAAGCAAATAACCGATTGTATTCTTCTATCAGTTTTCCTTTTTTTGAAAAAAAGAGCTCATCTATATTTTGCGCCAAGCTCATCCCACTCTGAAAATATCCCATGTAATAAGGAATCCCTCCAAGAATCATATAACTTTGCGCAATATCATATTTCGATAACTTTACATTTTTACTTGCATAGAATTGCTCGCATTCACTTAGCGTAAATGGACCCAACTTAATTTCATAAGTAACTCTATTATACAATCCTCCATGATTGTTAATCAATTTATCCAGTATCCATGAGTTTGCACTTCCGCAAACCACTACCATTAAATTTTCTCTATGACATCCCCATGTGTTCCAAAATGCTTCAAAAGCCATCATGAAACCTGATCTTGGTGTATCAAGCCAAGGTAATTCATCCAAAAAAATCAGCTGCCTGCTTCCATCATCAATCTTTTCCAAATGCATTTCCAACATATAAAATGCTTCCAGCCAATTCTCCGGCTTTTTACCTTTTTTCATTCCTTGTAGAAGCAAAGAATAATAAAAATGTTCCAATTGTGCCTTTAACATTCCTTTTTTATTGTCATCTGCAGGAGAAAGTCCTGCATGACGAAATGTAATACGGCCCTTAAATGTTTCATCAATCAGATAAGTTTTTCCAACTCGACGTCTTCCATAGATTGCAACAAGTTCTGCTTTATTACTATGATACAGATTATTCAACTCAAGTATTTCTTTTTTTCTGCCTACCATACTTCTCTTGCCTCCTCTATTTATTATCTTCATAATATCATCGTTTTATTCAGCGGTCAATGCTGTTTTTTGTTGTTCGACCGCTGTTTTAATTACTTTTTCATTGTTTTATTCAGCGGAACATCTCAAAAAACACCCAATGACATCCGACATTGAGTGTTTTTTGCATAACATTTTTTTATTTAAATAATGGTGTGGACAAATATCTGTCTCCCGAATCCGGCAGCACGACCACAATATTCTTCCCTGCATTTTCAGGTCGCTTTGCAAGCTCCGCTGCTGCCTTTAATGCCGCACCGGAAGAAATACCCACGAGAATTCCCTCAGTTTTTCCAAATCTTGCTCCTTCTGCGAATGCATCATCATTCTCAATTTGAATAATTTCATCGTAAATACCAGTATTTAATACCTCAGGTACAAAACCTGCACCGATGCCCTGAATTTTGTGAGAACCAGCCTGACCGCCAGATAATACCGGGCTGGAAGCTGGCTCTACTGCTACCACCTTGATGTCTGGATTTTTAGATTTTAAATATTCTCCAATACCGGTAATCGTTCCGCCGGTTCCTACCGCAGATACCAGAATGTCCACTGAACCATCTGTCTGTTCCCAGATTTCCGGTCCGGTTGTTTTTCGGTGAGCATCTGCATTTGCCGGATTATCAAACTGTCCTAAAATCATCGAACCCGGAATAGAAGCATGAAGTTCTTCCGCCTTTGCAATCGCTCCAGACATTCCCTTTGCGCCTTCTGTCAGCACAAGCTCTGCTCCATAAGCGCGAAGTAATGTTCTTCTTTCTTCACTCATGGTTTCCGGTAAAGTCAGGATTGCTTTATAGCCTTTCACTGCTGCTACCATTGCAAGGCCAATCCCTGTATTTCCTGAAGTCGGTTCAATGATGGTTGCTCCCGGTTTTAAGATTCCTTTACTTTCCGCGTCCTCAATCATATTTAATGCTGCGCGGTCCTTCACAGAGCCTGCGGGATTTAAATATTCCAGTTTTGCCAAAATGTTTGCATCCTTAACTCCAACAGCTTCGCTGTAACGGTTTAATTTTAAAATTGGAGTCTGCCCCACCAGATCCAGTACACTTGTTTTAATATCACTCATCTTATTTTCCTCCTCATTTTCACATTTAACCCAATGCTTTGTCTTTATACTTTGACAATTCTTCAATATATTTCTGCCCTAATTCACTAAGAGCAATTCCTTTTCGTTTCAAATATCCGATGGACATGACTTCATCAGATTTCAATTTCACTGCACAGTAATCCGAACCATTCAGTTCCTCGCAGATAATACCTGAGCATAAGGTGTAGCCATTTAAACCCACCATAAGATTTAAAAGTGTTGCCCTATCGTTCGCCTTGATCAGCTGTTTATACTGGTAATTGCTTAGAACCTCCTCCGCAAAGTAGAAGGAATTGTAATTTCCCTGCTCGAAGGAAAGGCACGGATAATCTGCAAGTTCTTCCAGGGCAATCTCCTGCTTGCCTGCCAGCGGATGCCCTTTCCAAATATATACGTAAATGCCGCATCTTAGAAGTTCATGGAATTCCAGTTCATATTCTGTAAACAGTTTATTCAGCACCTTTTCATTAAAATCATTCAGGTACAAAATACCAATTTCACTCTTGAAATTTTTTACATCCTCAATGACTTCGTGAGTCTTGGTTTCACGCACAGCGAACTCATATTTCTCCATGCCAAACTGCTTTACCATTTCCACGAATGCATTGACTGCAAAGGTGTAATGCTGCATGGAAACACCAAATTTCTGTTTCACGGTCTCTTTATATACATATTTCGTCTCAATGAGCTCACATTGCTCCGTCACCTGTCTAGCATAGCCGATGAATTCCTCTCCCTCAGGAGTAAGCACAATCCCTCTGCTGGTTCTCCTGAAAATCTCAATCCCGATTTCCGCCTCCAGCTCTCTGATTGCTGCCGACAAACTCGGTTGAGAAATAAACAGCTTTTTCGCCGCCTCGTTCATAGACTTTTCACCGGCTACGGTGACAACATATCTTAATTGCGCCAGTGTCATAATGCTTTAAATGCTTCCTCTAAATCCTCAATAATGTCATCCACATTTTCTGTTCCGATGGATAAGCGGATGGTGTTCTGCTTAATTCCCTGTTCTTCAAGTTCCGCTTCATTTAACTGAGAATGCGTTGTAGATGCCGGATGGATTACCAGGGATTTTACGTCAGCTACATTTGCAAGGAGTGAGAAAAGTTCCAGATTGTCGATAAATTCCTTCGCTTCCTTATCTCCGCCTTTGATTTCAAATGTAAAAATAGAGCCTCCGCCATTCGGGAAATATTTTTTATAAAGCTCCTGCTGAACCGGATCTTCAGATACAGATGGGTGGTTTACCTTTTCTACCTGTGGATGGTTTTTTAAGTATTCTACCACTTTTAATGCGTTTTGAACATGGCGTTCTACACGAAGCGATAAAGTTTCCAGCCCCTGCAGGAATAAAAATGCGTGGAATGGAGAAAGGGTTGCTCCTGTATCACGCAGGAGAATGGCACGAATCTTTGTTACGAATGCTGCCGCTCCGACTGCTTTTGTGAAGCTGATTCCGTGATAGCTTGGATTTGGCTCTGTTAAGGATGGGAATTTTCCACTTGCTTCCCAGTCAAATTTACCGCTGTCAATGATTACGCCGCCGATGGCAGTTCCATGACCGCCAATAAATTTTGTTGCGGAATGAACAACGATATCCGCACCATATTCAATCGGTCTTACCAGGTAAGGCGTTGCAAATGTATTGTCGATGACCAGTGGAATTTTGTGTGCATGAGCGATTCCCGCGATTTTTTCAATGTCTACGATATCAGAGTTTGGATTTCCTAAAGTTTCAATAAATACTGCTTTTGTATTTTCCTGAATTGCCGACTCAATTTCTTCATAATCAAATGGGTCTACAAAAGTTGCTTTGATACCATATTCCGGCAAGGTATGTGCAAGCAGGTTGTAGGTTCCGCCATAGATGTTTTTTGCTGCTACAATGTGATCTCCTGCCTGTGCCAGGTTCTGGAATGTATAGGTAATTGCCGCTGCGCCAGATGCTACTGCCAATGCTGCCACGCCGCCTTCTAAAGCTGCAATTCTCTGTTCAAATACATCTTCTGTCGGATTGGTCAGCCTGCCATAAATATTTCCTGCATCACTTAATTCAAATCTCGCTGCTGCATGTTCACAGTTTCTAAATACATAGGAAGATGTCTGGTAAATCGGAACTGCTCTTGCGTCGGTTGCCGGATCCGGCTGTTCCTGACCTACGTGTAACTGTAATGTTTCAAATCTTAAATTTCTTTCTTCTCTAGTTTTCTTTGCCATAATTACCTCTTTTCCGCGACTGCTGCCTGGGCTCCGCTTGTTTTATTGAGGTAATCATAGCACCATGCGCAGAGTTAGGCTAATACGCTTATCTGATATCTCATTATAGCAAAAAACTATAACTTCCTTACGCTTCCACACCCAAAATATAAAAGGACAGTCATCAATGACCGTCCCTCAAATCTATTAATTCTATATTCCACTATAATGTGTCCACATACGGATAATTTTTACCGTACCTTCATACTCCATGTCACCCATTATTTTTTCTAATAATTACCGGCAAATTTTCTTAAAAAATACCTTGTATCTTGCCCCAAATGTATTATAATATAGTGTTGAATAACAATGTGGAGGATTATGGTTATGCCAAAAAGAACAGATATTAATAAGGTACTTATTATTGGTTCCGGTCCTATCATTATCGGTCAGGCATGTGAGTTTGACTACTCCGGTAC
>CAZYUZ010000099.1:0-7712 GCA_964650775.1 uncultured Lachnoclostridium sp.
GAAGGTGATCTTATTAAAACCGCAGACCTTCATGAACTTAAGCGGTGAAAGTGTCCGTGCCTGTATTGATTTTTATAAAATTGATCCGGAAGAAGAATTGATCGTTGTTTATGATGATATTTCTCTTGCGCCGGGTCAGCTTCGCGTGCGCGGCAAAGGCAGTGCCGGCGGTCACAATGGAATTAAAAATATCATTCTTCATACCGGCGGACAGAAATTCCCACGCGTCAGAGTGGGGGTCGGTGAAAAACCGGCAGAATACGATCTGGCAGACTATGTCTTAGGTCACTTTTCAAAAGAAGACCAGAAGCTTATGGACGAGGCATTCAAGGAAGCAGGCGCCGCAGTCGTGACCATCATGACAGAAGGCCTCGACTCAGCCATGAATAAATTTAACGGAAAGAAATAATAAGATGAAAAGTTTAACAGCCCCATTAAAACAGCTGGAAAGTTATTCCAAAGCAGTCGAAAAACTGAATAAAGAAACAGGTGTCCAGCTGCTTACCGGCTGCATAGATTCTCAAAAAACGCATCTTGCCTATGCCATTGGCGAAGCATTTCAAAAGAAGCTGATCGTCACCTATAGCGAACTGAAAGCAAAGGAAATCTTTGAGGAGTACAAAATCTTCGGAAAAGGAGTCTACCTGTACCCTGCAAAAGATTTTCTCTTTTTTCATGCAGATATTCAGGGAAAGCTTTTAGAAGAACAGAGACTCCTTGCCCTGCAGGCACTGATGGAGCAGGAGGAAGTAACGATCGTTACCACCATTGATGGTTGTATGGGGAAAGTAAAATCGCTGCAGGATTTGCAAAATCAGATTCTGACCATTGATATGGAGAGCATCATTGAACTGGATGCGCTTAAGGTGCTTTTGACAGACATGGGCTATGAACGTGTTGGACAGGTCGAAAGCAAGGGGCATTTTGCAATCCGTGGCGGTATCATCGATATTTTTCCTCTGACGGAGGAGGTACCGGTACGTATCGAGCTTTGGGATGAAGAGGTGGACTCTATCAGAAGCTTTGATGCAGAAAGTCAGAGGTCCATTGAAAATCTGGACAGCGTCAAGCTCTATCCTGCAAAAGAGCCGGAGGCGAAGCAATGTGGGGAGAGCATCAGCTTTTTAGAATATTTTGCTGACAAAAACAGTGTGGTCTTTTTGGATGAGCCGAACCGCCTTGTGGAAAAAGCAGACACCGTGGAGAAAGAATTCTGTGAAAGTATTCAGAATCGAATCGAGCAGGGAAAAGCAGCACCAGAAGAGGCTTATTTTGTGTCAGGGGCAGCAGAAGTGTTTGCAAAACTTGAAAAATGTCATACGATGGCATTCTGTATGCTTGAAACAAAGATTAAAGAGCTGAACATTAAGAATAAATTTGCGTTGGAAGTCAAAGGCATTAACAGTTATCAGAACAGCTTTGAGCTTCTGACAAAGGACTTAAAGCGCTGGAAAAAAGAAAAGTATCGAACAGTCCTTTTATGCTCCTCAAGAACCAGAGCGAAGAGACTTGCGCAGGATTTACAGAACGAAGATTTAAATGCGTTTTATACAGATGATGAGAGCCGAGTGGTAAGTCCGAGTGAAATAGTCCTTCTTTACGGAAATGTAAAGAATGGCTATGAGTATCCGATGCTAAAATTTGCGGTGCTTTCTGAGACTGATATTTTCGGTACAGATAAAAAGAAGAAAAAGAAAAAGCAGACCCGCTATGAAGGCCAGAAGATTCAGCGCTTTTCAGAGCTTTCCATCGGGGACTATGTGGTTCATGAAAATCATGGACTTGGTATCTACCGCGGAATCGAAAAGGTAGAGGTTGAGAAGAAATTAAAAGATTATATTAAAATAGAATATGCCGGCAGCGGTAATCTCTACATCCTGGCAACACAGCTGGAAACACTGCAAAAGTATGCTTCTGCTGATGCCAAAAAGCCAAAGCTTAATAAGCTTGGTGGCAGTGAGTGGAGCCGTACCAAAACGAAGGTACGTACAGCAGTGCAGGACATTGCCAAGGATTTGGTGGAGCTTTACGCGGCCAGAGCCGAGAGAAACGGTTTTATCTACGGAGAAGATACGGTATGGCAGACCGAATTTGAAGAAATGTTCCCGTTTGAGGAGACAGAAGATCAGATTGCAGCCATTGAAGCAACGAAGCGTGATATGGAAAGCACCAAGATCATGGACCGACTCATCTGCGGGGATGTCGGTTATGGAAAAACGGAGATTGCGATCCGTGCAGCTTTTAAAGCGGTGCAGGAAAACAAGCAGGTCGTATATCTGGTGCCGACAACGATCTTAGCGCAGCAGCATTACAATACCTTTGTGCAGCGTATGAAGGAATTTCCGGTGCGCGTGGATTTATTATGCAGATTCAGAACACCGGCACAGCAGAAAAAGACACTGGAAGATTTGAAAAAAGGTCTGGTAGATATTGTGATTGGTACTCACAGAGTGCTTTCAAAGGATGTACAGTACAAAGACCTTGGACTTTTGATCATTGATGAAGAACAGCGTTTTGGTGTGGCTCACAAAGAAAAGATCAAAAAACTAAAAGAAAATATAGATGTATTAACTTTGACAGCGACACCAATTCCAAGAACTCTTCACATGAGCCTGATTGGAATTCGAGATATGAGCGTGCTTGAGGAAGCGCCACAGGATCGACTGCCGATTCAGACTTACGTTATGGAATACGAGGACGAAATGGTGCGCGCGGCGATTCACAGGGAGCTTGCCAGAGGCGGACAGGTATATTTTGTCTATAACCGTGTCAATACCATTGCAGACATGGCGGCACACATTGAAAAACTGGTGCCGGAAGCCAATGTTGCGTTTGCTCACGGTCAGATGAGCGAAAAAGAGCTGGAAAAGAGAATGTATGATTTTATTTCCGGTGAAACAGACGTTTTAGTTTCTACGACAATCATTGAGACGGGGCTGGATATTTCCAATGTAAACACCATGATCATTCACGATGCTGACCAGATGGGGCTTTCCCAGCTTTACCAGCTGCGAGGCCGAGTAGGACGTTCGAACAGAACGGCATATGCATTTTTACTTTACCGTCGTGGAAAATATTTATCAGAAGTTGCAGAAAAGCGTCTTCACGCAATCAGAGAGTTTACAGACCTTGGCAGCGGCTTTAAGATTGCTATGCGTGATTTGGAAATCCGTGGAGCCGGAAATCTTTTAGGAGCAGAGCAGCATGGACATATGCAGTCGGTGGGATATGATCTGTACTGTAAGATGTTAAATGAAGCGGTCAAGGAATTAAAGGGAACTGCCAAAGCGGAAGATAAGTATGAAACCGTGCTTGATCTTGAGACGGATGCATACATTCCGGATTCCTATATTAAAAATGAAGCCCAGAAGCTTGACATTTATAAGCGCATTGCCAGTCTTGAAAATACAGAGGAATGTGAAGATATGCTGGAGGAACTGACAGACCGTTTTGGTGATGCGCCGAAGGCAGTCATGAATCTTTTGGAAATTGCCCGCTTAAAAGCATATGCCCACAGTCTTTATATTACAGAAGTTTCCGGTAATCCGAACCGACTGAAACTTACCATGTATGAAAAGGCGAATATTGTGGTAACAAATATTCCAAAACTGGTGGAGCGTTATCAGGGAGCATTAAAATTCCAGGCAGCAGAGGCACCGTATTTTGTCTATGAGCGCAAAAACAATAAGAAGACAGAGATGAATGTGCTAAAAACATTGTCCTATCTTCTGGATGATATGAAGCTGCTTTTGGACGAAGAAGCGTGAAAAAAGTATGAAAAATTGTGAAAGTGGGTTGCCCTTAAATGGAAAAACACCTATAATACGATACAGAAGTTTAAAATTGAGGAGGCATATACGATGAAAGTATATCATAAAGCACTCGTTGCAGCACTTGTGATCTGCATGGCACTTGGGATGACAGGCTGTGGAAGCAAACCATTGGACGGAAGCCAGGTTGTTGCAACAGTTGGAGAAAAAGAGATGACACTGGGGGAAGCCAACTTCCTTCTTAGATATCAGCAGGTACAGACAGAAACTTACTATGAAAGCATGCTTGGTGAAGGAATCTACGAAATGGACCTTTACGGAGATGGAACAACATTTGGTGAAAGCCTGAAATCCGATCTTATGGATCAGATGCAGGAATATTATGTGTTAGAAGAAAAAGCAGCTGAATATGGTGTAGCACTGACAGAAGAAGATACTGCAGCAATCACAGAAGCGGCAGCAGCATTCTTAGCAGATAATGATGCAAATGCAAAAGAACAGATGACAGCTGATCAGGCAACTGTAGAGAGAATCCTTTCTCTTATGACAATCCGCAGCAAAATGAATGTGGCAATCAAAGCAGCAGCTGACGTAACAGTTACTGATGAAGAAGCAGCACAGAGAGGTTTTAGTTACGTTTCTATGTCTAAGCTGGATGATGAAGGTGAAGAATTAAGCGCTGAAGATCTTCAGGCGGCAAAAGATACACTTACAGCAGTGATAGCAAGCGTTGAATCTGGAAACACAATGGATGCAGCAGCTGTTGAAAATGGTTTAACAAGCTATCCGGGAAGCTACGGAGAAGTGACAGAAACTTACTATGATGCAACACTGATCGAAGCATTAAAAGCAACAAAAGAAGGCGAAGTGACAGGAATTGTGGAAACAGATTCAGAACTTTACCTTGCACTTGTAACAGCTGACGTAGCTGAAGAAGCAACAGCAAACAGAAAAGAAACTTTAATCGAAAGCGCAAAGACAGAATATTTCAACAGTCTTTTAGCTGGATGGGTAGAAGAATATCCATTAACAGTAGACGAAGCAGTTTGGGAACAGGTAGTATTCGACAGAAGCTACGAAATCAAAGCGGAATAAATGAATTTTTGGAGGAATCAGGTAACTGATTCCTCTCAGACTGTATACAATTTAAAAATTAATCACTCTTTTGAAAATGTGATTTTAAACAATTATGACAATCTGGAAATTAAGAAGGAATTGCTTTTCTTGAAGCCTTACCAGACAGTCGTGCTGAAATAAATTCCCAGCGATAAATAACCGGATAAAATGCAATGTTACAAAGCAGTGCGGCGATGACATCAATCACGCTGTGCTGTTTTAAGAACATTGTTGCTAATGTGATCAAAATTGTTAAAATGTGAGACGCCCATTGCCATGATGGGTGTTTTTTAAATCTCGGATCTCTGCAAAGTGCCATGTCGCAGGCTACAGATGCAAAAACGTGAAGGCTTGGTAAAATATTGGTAGAGGTATCAATGGTGTATAAAAAATTAACTGCCCATTTAAAAACATTGTCAGATTCAATCACCGGTCTTAAGTTCTGTCCGTTTGGATAAACAAAAGATACAATAATGAAGACAACCATGCCAAGCGCCATATTTGCAATAAACCGATAGTACTCTTTCAGATTTTTGTCAGTCAGCCCAAGGTATACTACCGTACCGGCAACATACAGATACCAAAGCACATAAGGAACAATGAAATATTCGCAAAAAGGAATCATATCATCGAAGGCTGTGTGAATGATATTGATCGGAACATCTCTGGATTCAATAAAAAAGAAAGCTCCAAGATATAAAATTCCGAAAATCAGAATTCCTCTGATACGCTTCCAAACATCTTTTAAACTCATATTTTACCACCTTTCTAAATCTGAGTGTCATTTTACTATTAAAAAATGCGAAGTCAAGACAGTTTAGAATTATTTAAGAAATGTTTTTGATTTTGAAGTAATAATAATAGAAAGAGTGTAAATTTGGGGCTTTTATAATTCATAAAATTGAGCTATACTTTAGCTTATTAAATGAAAAAAGCGTGGAGCGGGTTATGCGGAAACGATAGACTCTTTGTTTTCGTGATATTTTCAGGAGGAATGAAACAATGAAAGAACAGATTCGAATTGGTATTTTAGGTTACGGAAACCTTGGTAAAGGTGTGGAATGTGCTGTAAAGCAGAATGAAGATATGAAGCTGACAGCGGTATTTACAAGACGTGCACCGGAATCTTTAAAAATTCTTACAGAAGGAGTACCTGTTTATCCTGCAGCAGAAGCAGCAGCTCATGCAGATGAAGTGGATGTATTGATTCTTTGTGGCGGAAGTGCAACAGATCTTCCAGCACAGACACCGGAAATGGTAAAATATTTCAATGTCATTGACAGCTTTGATACACACGCAAGAATTCCGGAACATTTTGCAAATGTGGATGCAGCAGCGAAAGCAAGCGGTAAAGTGGGGCTTATTTCCTGTGGCTGGGATCCGGGAATGTTCTCTTTGAACAGAGTTTACGCAAGTGCAGTGCTTCCATCCGGAAAAGACTACACATTCTGGGGCAAAGGTGTCAGCCAGGGACATTCTGATGCGGTTCGCCGTATCGAAGGTGTTGTGGATGCAAGACAGTATACAATCCCTGTAGATGAAGCATTAGAACAGGTAAGAAGTGGTTCTAATCCAGAGCTGACAACTCGTCAGAAACATACAAGAGAATGCTTTGTCGTAGCAGAAGAAGGCGCAGACCTTGCACGTATTGAAAATGAAATCGTGACAATGCCGAACTACTTTGCAGATTATGACACAACCGTACACTTTATTTCTATGGAAGAAATGAAAGCAAATCACAGTGGTATTCCACACGGTGGATTTGTGATCAGAAGTGGTAAAACAGGCTGGAATGAAGAGTATAACAATGTTATTGAATACAGTTTAAAACTGGATTCTAATCCTGCATTTACATCCAGCGTCATCGTGACTTATGCAAGAGCGGTTTACCGCATGGCAAAAGAAGGTATGAGCGGATGTAAGACAGTACTGGATGTGACACCAGCACAGTTGAGCGCATTTGATCCTGAATATTTAAGAGCACATATGCTGTAAGAGAAAATATTTGTTAGTTATAGTTTTTTATGAAGAGCATCACAATCAGTGGTGCTCTTTTTTTGCAAACTGGAAAACCTGCTCATAATTTCTAAAAAATGAGTGATACTAATTGCAGACTACAAATTTAAAAGGAGAAAATTTTATGAAAGCAACAGGAATCACTCGAAAGATTGATGAATTGGGACGAATTGTTATCCCTAAGGAAATTCGAAGAACTTTACGTATCCGTGAGGGTACGCCATTAGAAATATTTACTGAGAAAAACGGCGAAATCATTTTAAGAAAATATTCTCCCATGGGAGAGCTGGTAGCTTTTGCTCAGCAATATGCGGACAGCCTTGCTCAGACTACCGGGATGATGGTTTGCATTACCGACCTTGAACAGGTGATCGCAGCGGCAGGAGGAGCCAAAAAAGACTACCTTGGGAAAACAATCAGCGAAAAATTAGACCAGTTGATGGATGAAAGAACACAAAACCAGGCTTTTCCGGAGGAAAAGAAATATGTACCGATTTTAAAAGAAACGGTGGGAGAAAACTATGCTCAGACTATTTGTCCCATCATTTGCCAGGGAGATGTAATCGGCTCCGTAGTGCTTCTGGCAAAAGATGCAAAAACCAGAATGGGAGAGGTGGAAAAGAAGCTGGCATATTGTGCAGCCGGGGTTTTAGGTCGCCAGATGGAAGAATAGCTGACAAGACACCTGTAAAGATTCTGTAAAAAGTACTAGGATTTATGGAAAGAATGTGATATACTTCTTTGAAAATAAATTTACAAAAGGAGAAGAAGCATGAGTACCATGAATCTGACCCTGTTAACTGATCTCTA
>CAZYUZ010000100.1:0-7599 GCA_964650775.1 uncultured Lachnoclostridium sp.
CCTTATCTATAAACTGTTCAATAAAATTTTTGGATACTACTTCGTTTTCCATAATGGATTCCTCCCAAGTATTTGAATATCAATTAATAATACCAAAAATTGTTCTTATTTACAAGTATCACTTTTCCGCGATAACACGGCAAAGGAACTCCCATGTTCTCTGAACAGAACCCACTTCCAGTGTTTCTTCGGAAGTATGTACGTTGTGCATATTTGGTCCTACGGAAATACTGTCTAAATCATCAATCTTCTTTGTAAAAAGACCACATTCCAGTCCGGCATGGATTGCTTCTACCACTGGTTCTTTGCCATACATCTCTCTGTATACTCTGATAAATGTTTCTCTAAGGTCTGATTCCGGTCTGTATGCCCAGCCCGGGTAATCTCCCTTGATTTCACAGGTTCCGCCAAGCATATCTACAAACAGAATGACTCTGTCAGTCAGATAGTTTTTCGCAGACTCAACGGAGCTTCGTACTGCAAAGGACATTTTTAAGCTTTCGCTATCCTGTGTCATGATCCCCATATTCAGGGAGGTTTCCACTAAACCTTCAATGTCCATGCTGTAAGCCTGAATTCCGTTTGGAATGTTATTTAATGCGTGAAGTACTGTGATTTTTGATGTTGCATCTAATACTTCTACCGCTGCTGCGCCTTTCTTTTCAAGCACTAAGCTTACGCCCGCATCGCTTGCATGAAGTTCATTTTTCAGGATTGCTTCCTGTGCTTTTACGATTTCCTCTAATTTTGCCTGATTTTCTTCTGAAATCAGGATTTCTGCATAAGCATTACGTGGGATGGCATTATCTTTGGCTCCGCCTGCCATTTTTACAATATCTACACCGATTTCTTTATCTACTACACGAAGAACACGACCCAATACCACGTTTGCATTGGCACGTCCTTTGTGGATTTCTGCTCCGGAATGTCCTCCTAAAAGTCCTGTGACCTTTAATTCGTAAACAACACCGTCCACTTCTTCTGTAAACATTGGAATGTCACAGCCAAGAGTCAGACCACCCGCACAGCCTACCGTAAAGATTCCTTCTTCTTCGGAGTCAAGATTGATTAATTTCTTGCCTTTTAACATGGACATGTCGATGGCTTCTGCACCGTAAAGACCGGTTTCTTCATCAACTGTCAGCACTACTTCCAATCTAGGATGTTCTAAATCTTTCGCTGCCAACAGCGCAAGCCCGTAAGCAACTGCAATCCCGTCGTCACCGCCAAGGGTTGTTCCGTCCGCCCAGATAAGTTTTCCGTCTGTGCAAAGGTCTAAGCCTTCTGTTAAAAAGTCTTTTTCTTTGTCTGGACGTTTGTCGCACACCATGTCCAGATGTCCCTGAATGATCAGAGGCGCAACTTCTTCATATCCTGGTGTTGCTTCCTTGATGATAATGACATTTTTCATATCATCTACAATGTATTCCAGTCCGTGTTCCTTTGCAAAATCAACGCAGAACTGGCTGATTTCGTCCATGTTACCGGAACCATGTGGAATTTTACAAATTTCTTCAAAATAGCCAAAAACTGCTTTTGGCTCTAAATGTCCTAATACGCTCATTGTTATTTCCTCTTTTCATTTCATAATTATATCTCACGCAATATTTTTAGCATAAAATTGATTTGACCAGCAGCCTGTAATCGTCCAGATGTCTGGTCTTCCGCATCGCCTTGACTGCCTTTTCGTTTCCCGGCAGACTCTGAAATAAATAATACCAATGTTCTTTCATTTTGTATAGTACATTGATTTCTCCGGACAGCTCTTTTTCATACTCATCGCAAAGCTCCATTAAAAATTCATGCCATTTGTTCAGATCCCGTTTTTCTCCCTTCAGCTCCTGCATAAGCGTCGGTACTTTTAAAATTCCACGGCCAAGCATGATATTTTCCACTGTTGGATATGCTTTTTTGAAATTTTCAATCGCTTCCACTGTAAATAGATCTCCATTATAGCAGATAGGCGCTTTCGCATTCTCTACTGCATATTGAAAAACTTCCATATTCGGATGGTTATTATAATAATCTGTTTGCAGCCTCGGATGAATGATCAGCTCTTTTAACGGATATTTGTTGTAAATTTGCAGCAGTCTGACAAATTCTTCTGTATCTTCCATACCGATTCTGGTCTTAATGGAAATCTCCATATCCTTACAATAATAGAAGATCTCATCCAAAAATCCGTTCAATTCCTCCGGGTATGCTAAAAAACCAGAGCCTTTTTTCTTTGTTACCACAGTTCTTGACGGACAGCCAAGGTTTACATTGATTTCCCGATAACCTAAATCCGCCATCTTATTTGCCATATCATAAAACTGTTCCGCATTGTTTGTCATAATCTGCGGAACAAGATAGATTCCCTTGTTATTTTCCGGCAGGATATCCTTTTTCTCTCGATTTTGGATCGTAAAATGCTGATTCGTTGTAATAAATGGAGAAAAATATTTGTGGATACCGCCAAAATGCTTTTCGTATGTATTTCGATAAATGTAGCCTGTAATTCCCTCCAGGGGAGCAAAATAGTAATTCATAAGTTCCCTCTTTTTTTATACCTTTTGAAACATATATCTTTCAATGGACGCGTCCGAAAATCACCTCTTAGAAAACACTCCGCGAAACACCCATTGGTGTGAGTGGTTAGTGTTTCTTAGAGGAAGTTGAGGAGAAGTGAACCTGCGAAGCGAGGTAGCACCTGTTGGTAAGGCGTGTTGTTTGGAGAATTTATTTAAAAGATATATTTGATGAAAAAAGCTGCCACAGCTTTGCCGTGGCAGCCAAAATTTTAAACTGTCTTAAACTTATTACATTTTTCCATTTCCTAATGGTCTTGTCATAGGAGCTGTCTGTCCTTCTGCTGCAGCTTTTTCTTTGCTCTTCTTACCGCCTGTAGATTTCCAAGCATGTAATGCAAGAGATACTGCGATTACACCGTAAGAGATGAACATACGGATATATTCACTGATTGCAGAGTCCCCAACAAGTTTTGTAGCTGCAAGTGGAGCTACTACGAACAATGTGTGGAATAATACAACACCAACTGTTGCGTGTCTGTTGTTTGCCTTCTGTACTGTTGCACCACCAACGAGGATGGCAGCTACAGAGTAAAGACCTACGTTATCCTGCTGCTGAACTGTGTTGAATGTACCTAAGTTCTGAAGGAAGATCAACTGTCCCCATGCTGCCAATACTGTAGAAATACATGTAGCAATGATACGTGTCTTATCTACATCGATACCAGCAGATGTAGCAACTGCACGGTTCTGACCTACTGTACGCATATTCTGTCCAAGTCTTGTTTCCATAATCCAGTTATTGAAGAAACAGAAAAGAACGATTATACCGTAAGTTGCAGATGGAAGCTGTACTGCCTGATAGATTTCTCTAACTGCAGGAATCACTGTACCAGCCATTAAAAGAACACCAGCAACTGCGTAAGCGATTAACTTACCAACTGCTTTTTCTCCTTTTTTCAGGCTGAGAACAATTTTAATCACAGCAAAAATGATCAGTCCAAGTCCACCAAATAAAGCCACATCTGTAAGAATCAGTCTGCTGCCGCCAAAGAGAATGTTCACCATCGGAATAAAACGTCCAACAAGACCAAATACCAATGCAACAACACCAACAATCACTTTGTTCATTGTGCTCTTCTTGTCAGCTGGCTGACCAACTTTCTTGCCATATACGCTTGTAACAACTGCAACTATAAGTGCAATAATACCAATAACAACACATACATTTAAGAAGCTGATATCATCTAATGCATATTTTAAGTTACCTGTTAAGTCATACGCATTACGAAGACCAAATCCACGTGGAAGAAGGTTTGGATCATCGAATGGGATTACACCACCAATGATGTAAAGAACAAGTAAACGATAAACACCAGCCGCAAAGAAACCGAGGATCAGACCTGCAATCATTTCGGAACCTTTTGTGTTGTTGTAAAGTTTACCTACTAACCAGCCAAAGAGGATTGCTAATGGTGTACTTAAAAGTACACAGAGCATAAATCCACCAAGACCTGTAAAGCCAAAGTGTACCACTGTGAAGATAGAAATCTGAGCAGCGATGGCACCTACAACGATACCAAAGTTCATACCAAGACCAGCCAGACATGGGATGATCAGAGAAAGAACGAGGCATGCGTTACGGCTGAAACGGGAAAATACTTCCCCAACAATATAAGATACACTTGTTTCTGCTACGATCATACAACCAAGGCAAAGAACAACGAATAATGCGATAACTTTATTATCAGCAATTGCTTTTTTGAGGCTGTTCATCACTTTATTCATTTGAGGAACCTCCTTTCGATTTAACAAGAGCATAAAGGATTACACCGTTCTGGATAATCTGACGCATTGTATCTGAAATATCTGTACCAGCCAGTAATTTATTAGATACCGGAGGTGTGAAGATAATCAGACCCTGATATAAAAATGTACCGATAATTACATGTGCAATTGTAGCTTTGTTCATTGTAGCACCACCGATCAGTACGGAAGCTACACAGATAAAGCCCATTGACAATGGTGCTGTATAAGCCTGTAAGTAACCAAATCCCTGTGTATAGATTACGATACCGATTGCACCAAGCATTGTAGAAAGTGCAACACCTGTGATACGTGCTTTATCAACATCGATACCTGATGCGCGTGCAAATGTTGGGTTTGCACCAGTTGCCTGGATTGCAAGACCTGTTTTTGTACGGAAGAACAGATATACACAGAAGCAGATTGCAAGACAGAATAAAATGAGACCTGTTGGAACAAATACTCCAAAAAGTTCAAATCCGCCTGCTTCATTTAAGAGAAAACCAAAACTCGATTCCATAGCCACCTGGTTACGTACACCCACACCACCTAATGGCCATGTAATTTCACCACTGGTGAATGGTGCGCGGAACCATACGATACACATTAAGTAAATAACTGAGTAACCAATGTAGGTTGTTACAGTCATTTCGGAACCTTTTACAAGGTTTAAGATCTTACCGTATCCGATACCTACAAACCACGCAAGTACTGCGGAGATGATAATTGCAAAAAACATCGCAGCCCAAGGACCAAATCCTGGCATTACTGCATTGACTACTGGTGCAATGTTGAACTGGATTGCAAGCAGTGGTCCAAGTAAACCACATACAATACCTAAGCTGACACCATAGTTCGGGCCGATACCACATTTGATGGTTGGTACCATTGCCAATACAAGGATTACCCACATCCCCCAATATTTAAAGGTTGATGAAAGATATCCTTTTACATCAATGTCATTTACATATGCAACGATTATGATTGCAATAAAGAAACAAAATACGATCAGACGAGGAATCCCAATGGCATCAAGAGCTTTTTTGAATTTTTCTTTAGTCATGACTAGTTTCCTCCTTTCTTCACGCCAGACATTGCCATACCGTATTCTGCATCAGATGCATCCGGAGCAAAGATTCCAGATAACTGTCCGTCAGATACGATTGCAATTCTATCGCATAAACTGCGAAGCTCGTTTAATTCGGAGCTGACCATAATGATTGTCATTCCTTCTTCGCGGTTCATTTTTGCTAATAATTCAAGAACCAGCTTCTTCGCACCGATATCAATACCACGAGTTGGTTCAGATACGATTAAAAGTTTTGGCTCCATTGTAATTGCACGAGCAAGGCAAACCTTCTGCTGATTACCACCAGATAATCTTCCGGCATACTGTTCTGGACCTGTACAACGGATATCCAGCTGTTTGATCATATCAAGCGCATGTTCACGAGCTTTTTTGTTATCAAACAGTTTCAATGGACCGTATTTTTTCAGGAATTTTCCATCAATCTGCATTGCTGTGAATGAAATATTGTTTTCAATAGAATCATCCAGTAAAAGACCTACACCACGACGGTCTTCTGAAACAAATGCGATATGTTTCTTTAAAGCCGCGCCGAGTTTTTCTGTTTCGATCACTTCGCCATCAAATTCTACTGTTCCTGTACTCTTGTAAAGACCCAGGATACCGTTTGGAATACCAACCTTACCCTGACCAGCAAGACCACCAATACCGAGTACTTCTCCACGACGTACCTCTAAGTCCACACCGCGAACTCTTTCACCCGGCATATCTACATGGAAATCCTTCAGGCGCAGTAAGATATCATTATCGCTGATTGTACGAGTATCTTCTCCTGCATCATCTACTAATTTCTCTACTTTACGGCCTACCATTAATTCAGCAATCTCTGCTGCAGTAGTGCCTGCTGTTGCTAAATGTTTTACGAAAGTACCGTCACGAAGAACTGTCATACTGTTTGCAACCTGAATAACTTCATCAATACGATGTGTGATGAAGATAATGGAGATACCTTTTGAAGTCAGCACCTGCATTGTTTCCAATAATTTCTGTGCTTCACTTTCAGCCAGTACCGCTGTTGGTTCATCAAAGATTAACAGCTTCATACCTGTTTTATCGATTTCACGAGCGATTTCGATAAACTGCATGTAACCAACCGGCATTCCTCCAACATAATCTGTTTCAGGAATGTTCAGACCGATTGTATCAAGTGCCTTACGAGCATCTGCTGCCATTGCAGGTCTGTCCAATTTTTCTAATGATTTGCCAAATACGCCACTGGCAATTGTTGGTGTAGTAATTTCACGACCGAGTTTTACGTTTTCTGTAACTGTAAATCCCGGAATCAACATGAATTCCTGATGTACCATACCGATACCAAGTTCCATGGCCTTCTGTGGGCTATCGATCGTTACAGGCTGTCCATCGAATTCGATAGTTCCTTCGAAACCGCCTGTGTTATGGATTACCGGCATGCCAAACAGAATATTCATAAGCGTAGATTTACCAGCACCGTTTTCACCCATGAGTGCATGGATTTCTCCAGGCGCAACATGGAGCTGAACACCTTTTAGTACCTTGTTTCCAAAATACTCTTTTGCGATGTTGTCCATCTTCAATAAATACTTTGTTTCCATTTCTTTCTTACCCCTTTTGTAAGCGTTGAACGCTTTACGCGACATCTAATATTACACTGTTGCGTGCAAACTGTTCAGCGCTCACAGTGCTTTTAACATAGGAATGCGTTCATCGGTCCATATCGATGAACGCATTCTATATTTTGACTTAATTAATTCTTAATTGATCTTTTTCCAAATCCTAGAATTCATAGAATGGGCAAAGGATCATGAAGAAGTTTTCAAGTTCTGGTGTAGAATCATCAGAGTAGTGAGATACTGTTGTAGCTTCACCTGCGATGAGTTTCATTTCAGCTAATAAAGCTTCTTCGTCGCAACGATCTGTGATTTCGCCTTCACACCATTTAATAGCGTATTCAACACCAGCTTCGATCATCATCATGTTGATAGGTACTTCCCATGTAGCCATACGGCCTGTGTTGCCATATTCAGCAACTTTAGCTGTAATCTGTTCTAACATGTATGGTACATCGCCTTCATGACCTTCTGTAGAGATGTTGAATGCTGAAGGATATGCATGGTATGGAGATGGACAGCACTGCTGTGGGTAGATTGCTCCAAGTTCAGCTACCTGCTGAATTAATGGAACCTGCATAGAGCAGTTTGTACAGAAGAATGCTGT
>CAZYUZ010000101.1:0-7477 GCA_964650775.1 uncultured Lachnoclostridium sp.
ATACCAAAATCATGATACATCAGTCTCATTTCTTCAAATGGTGTGGAAATCCAGGTATAAGCATCGCCATACTGCGCTTCCCATGCTTTTGCCTGTTCTTTGTCAGCATCTGTAAATGCGAAATCATCGTCTGTTTCATAGTAACCAAATACCATTCTTTCAACATTCCACATACTGAAGTTCACCATTTTATGAGCATCTAAAAATGCTGTTAATTCAGGCCAGATTTTACCAAGATTTCCACGAAATTCTGCGGTTCTGCCTTCTTTTACTTCTAATGCAAATGCGTGTCTCTGCATATATCTATTCCCCTTTCGCAACGATTATTTTTTAATCTGTCCGTAGTAAGCGTTTGCGCCATGTTTACGGTAATAATGTTTGTCCTGAAGTTCCTGTGGTGCAGGCTGGTTGTTTGGATTTAACATTTCGCAGCGAGCAGCCATTTTTGCACATTCTTCCACAACAACTGCATTGTGAACTGCATCGTGTGCGTTTTTCCCCCATGTAAATACACCGTGGTTTTTGCAGAGAACTGCTGGAGTTGCTACATAATCAAGTTTGTTTTCTTCGAAATGATCTGCAATTAACACACCTGTGTTGTGCTCGTATGCTTCTTCGATTTCTTCTTTTGTCAGATTACGAACACATGGAACTGCTCCGTAGATATAGTCTGCATGAGTTGTTCCGTAGCATGGAATATCACGTCCTGCCTGTGCCCAGCTTGTAGCCCATGAAGAATGAGTATGTACAACACCTTTAATGTCTGGGAAACGATTGTAAAGAACTACATGTGTTGCTGTATCAGAAGAAGGATTGTATTCACCTTCTACTTTGTTCCCCTGTAAATCTACAACTACCATATCTTCCGGTTTTAATTCGTCATATTCGACACCGCTTGGCTTGATGACAAATAATCCTGATTCACGATCAATCGCACTTACATTTCCCCATGTAAATGTTACGAGGTTATATTTTGGAAGAAGCATATTTGCTTCATATACCTGTTTTTTTAATTCTTCTAACATTTTTAACTCCTTCTCCTACTTCGCATTTGCTACTGTTTTATCTAAAATTTTTTCAAACATGTCATGTGCAGACTTTAAATCTTCTTTCCAGTCTGGATTTCCTGTATACCAAAATTCTGTGACAAATTTGCGAACACCCATATCCCACGCTTTTTCGGCAAATGCTTCAAAATCCACATGACCGGTTCCGTATGGAATTTCTCTGAATTTTCCCGGTAAAGTTTCTTTCATATGCAGTGCCACCACATGACCACGACCTAATTCAAAATCCTCAATCACATCGTTTTTGTAATTTACTGCTGCATTGGTCAGGTTTCCACTATCCGGATAAATCTTTAAATATGGAGAGTTTACCAAAGTCACATATTTCATTGCTTTTTCCACGGTGTTCATGAACTCGTTTTCCATGGTTTCAAATGCCAATACAACACCTGCTTTTTCTGCCCATTTGACCGCTGTTTTCAGATTTTCCATGTAACGTTTTTTTGTGTCAAAGTCCGATGGTTCATAAAAAACATCATATCCCGGAATCATCACAATACGAACGCCCAAATCACCTGCAAGTTCGATTGCATTTTCCAGAATCTCCATCCCGCGTGCCACATATTCCGGCTTATCATTTCCGAGAGAATATTTAGTCAGGGAACTCATATTCATGGTATGAAGCGGCATACCTGTTTCATACATTAAGGATACCAGTTCAAAACGTTCTTCCTTTGACATATACACTCTCTGGATTTTGGCTTCTGAGGCGTCAATGCTAATTTCAACGAAATCATATCCGGCTTCCTTTGCTGCCAGAAATTTTTCTTTCCAGGTTAAGGTATCCGGCATTGCTTTTTCATAGAGACCAATTGAATATTCTTTACTCATTCTATGCACCCTTTCTGCGCTTAGTTTTCAAAGCATTCCCATACACCGCTTAAGCCTTCAATGACACGACGGTAGGTCTGGTATTTCTTTTCATAGATTTCTTTATATTCCGGTCTTGGCTGAACAGTTTTGGTAATAGTTACAGTCTTTTCGATACCATCGTTGTAATCTTTATAGATTCCAGCTGCGATACCTGCTGCGATTGCAGCTCCCTGTGCGCCAAGCTCTTTATCTTCAATTACGTCAATCGGAATCTGAAGTGTATCTGCAAAAATCTGTACCCATACGTCAGAGTTTGCAGCGCCGCCGGACAAGCGAATGCTTGCAGGCACTTCACGATTGCGTAATAATTTTTTCACGTGTGTTAAATGAGAGAATACGATTCCCTCATAAACTGCTCTCAGCATATGTTTTTTGCTGTGGTAAGCAGTTAAACCGATGAAGGTTCCTTTTGCAAGAGCATCTTCGTTAGAACCATTTAAGAATGGAAGGAAAATGATATTGTTATCCTGTGGTTCGATCGATGCAACCCATTCATTGGTAATGTCATAGACAGAGCCGCCATTTTCCTTTGCTTCTGCTTTTTCATAGTTCATCAGATTACGAATGAACCATTCCATATTTCCAGCGGAAGTTGGACTGCTCTCTTCTACTAAATAGTATCCCGGAATACAGAACATCGAATTTAATGCAACAGTTCCGTTTAACACTGGTTCTTTCGCAATAAATTCATTAATACTCCAGGTTCCGGCGATCATACACATTTTTTCACTGTCTGAAAGTCCTGATGCAATACCGCAGGCATTGACATCAAACATACCCGCTGAAACCGGTGTTCCTTCTGGGAGCAGTGTTAATTCACTGGCTTCTTTTGTTACATAACCGCAAACATCTGCTGCATTTTTCAGTGGTGGAAGCATATCATACACTTCACCAATTCCAAATAATTCCATTAATTCGCGATCGTATTCGCCAGTTTTCAGATTTACTAAGTTTCCACCTGAAAAATCTGACATTTCTGCGTAAGCTTCACCTGTCATGCGGTAACGAACATAATCTTTTACCGCAAAAACATATTTTGTATTTTCAATCACTTCCGGTTGGTTATCTTTTAACCATGCAAGTAAACTTACCGGCTGACATGCCAAAATGTCCTGGTATGTTTTTTCATATACTTTTTTTGCTGTGCCGTCTTCTTTCCATTTCTTTACATATGCCCATGCTCTTGCATCTGTAGAAATGATACCATTGTAAGAAGGTTTTCCGTCTTTTCCTACAAGATAAAGACCTTTACCATGTCCTGAGAAAGATACACCTGCAATATCTGCCGGATTGATGCCGCTTTTTTCAATGGCTACTTTCACTGCCTGGGCATTTACCTGCCACAATTCTTCCATATCACGTTCTGTATATCCAGGTTTTGGTGTAATCGTAACTGTTGGTACGCTTGCAACAGATATCTGATGACCATTTTCATCAAAAATCGCTGCTTTAGAGAATGTTCCCCCATTATCAATCCCCATCAAATATTTCATCGTATAATCCTCCAAAATTAATGCTATTTCTAATATTTAAGGTATTTCCATAAAAATAGAAACGGGAAGTAATTCTGTTACCAGAATTACTTCCCAATTTCATAGAATCATCTTAATCAGATACTAGTATCTGGTACTATACACTTATGTGATTCAACTTCAAACTACAGAACTGGAATCCATTCTGCCATGTTGTCTTTGTAGAATACGTATGGTGTACCTGCAAGAACTGCTGTACCTTCGCCGCTCTGGTAAGCTTCATATGTTGTAGCTGGATAGTCACGGAATGCATCCATTTCAAATGAAGAACCAACTTCACCTGTGAATCCATCGTTGATTGCTGCATATGTAGCTGCACCTGCTGTTGCTCCTAAGTGGATAACGTCCCAAAGCATCATGTATGGGCATACAGATTCGAAAGCGTCAGCGTCAGCTGTTGTTGGCATGAAGGACTGCATTTCTGAAGGAAGTCCAAGACCTGTTAACATGATTTCGCTGTTGGAGTTTTTAAGAACCTGACCAGCTGCTGCGATACCAACTGTTGTTGGGGAGATGATACAGTCTACTTTGTTTTCAGCTACGAATGCGTTAGCCTGTGTTGTAGATTCTGTTAAGTCATCGTTACCATATTTTTTGTCGAGTGCTGGAGAAACTTTTCCTGCGTAGCAAGCATCTGCTAATTCTTCTTCCATAGCTGCGATCCAACCATTCTGTACTGGTGTATCGATAGAAGCAGAAAGAACGCCTAATACGATTTCATCGCCTGAGTAAGAAGCAAGAGCTTCTTCTACAGCAGCTTTCATAGCTGGGCCTTCGCCTGGGAAGTCAACGCCAAGTGTGATGAGAACTGCAGCCTGAACAAGGTAAGCACCGATATCAGCTGTTTCAGCCTGGTTTGTATGGCATACACGGTATGCTGGGTTTGCTTCAGAGTCTACAGAAACGATTGGAATGCCAGCTTCCTGAGCTTTTTTGAATACTTCATCGTATCCAGCATCGCCGTTTGTAGAGATTGTGATAGAAGCAACTTTCTGAGTAATTAACTCGTCAAGCATCTGTACCTGAGCTGCAACTGTTGTTTCAGCCGGGGATTTGTAAGTTGTCTTTTCACCTTTTGCTGCCATGTATTCTGCAAATCCTTCATACATAAGGTCACCGAAAGAGTTACCTGTAGATTTGAACATGAATACGTGTGTTCCTTCCATGGAATCACTGTCTGCTGGAGCAGCTTCTTCTGTTGCTGCTTCTTCTGTTGCTGCTGGAGCTTCAGCAGCTTCTTCGTTGCCGCCACATCCTACAACGAGGGATGCAACCATTGCTACACATAAAAGTGCGCTTAAGAGTTTCTTTTTCATTATAAAAACCTCCTTAAATATTTATATAAATAGCTTTGCTACTTATACCGGTTTTTTACAAGTGAACTGATAACTCAATTCACTTGTCATGAATAGTGCAAAATTTACATTTCTTATTTAAAACGTTCTTTTGCTTTTTTTGCATCTTCAGCCTGTTCTGTAAGCCAGATCTGTGTCTGTTCTTTACATTTTTTCTGAAGAGCTGCGATTTTATCTTCTGCTTTTTTAATCTTATCAGATTTGGCAGATTCTGACAAGCTTGCGTCTTTCTTAGCAGCTGCGATTTCAGCTTTAAGAGCTTTCACTTCTGCTTCTGTCTTAATATTTAATGCTTCAACGTTTTTGTTGCCCTTATAAACGAATTTCAGTTTCAAGTCAGCAATGAGTTTCTTGTTTACGCTAGGAATGAGAACTGCGATGATCAGGATAAGACCAGTAACGATCTTACGGCTGTTTGCATCAACGTTCAGAAGACCTAATGTATATGTAAGGAATGCAAAGATTAAAGTTGCGATAACCGGACCGTAAACCTTACCTTTACCACCACTTGTAGATACACCACCTAATACGCAGATAGCGATCGCTGTCATTTCATAGCCTGTACCCATTGTAGATGATACAGAACCACCCATACGACCTACGAAGAAGATTGAAGCAACACCACACATAACACCCATAAGTGTGAATACGAGTAATTTTGTTTTCTTGACATCAATACCTGAGTACTGTGCACATGTTGGGTTGTTACCAATGATGTACAGTGTACGACCAAATTTAGATTTCTGAAGAAGGAACCAGAATCCTACTGCCATAATCAGGAAGAGAACTAATGAGATTGGAAGTGGTCCAACATTTCTCCAGCCGATCGCTGTATAGAATGCAGGGAAGTTCTTCAGTACGTTTACGTCAAGAACAATCTTAACGATACCACGGAATAACATCTGTGTTGCAATTGTAACGATAACTGCAGGCATTTCTACATAAGCTACAAAGAAGCCGTTGAATGCACCACATAAAGCACCTGCAAGCAGACCTGCGATTACACCTACAACTGGTCCTAAACCAGCATCCATGCAAAGACCTGTTGCCATAGAAGCAAAGATCATTGTAGAAGCTGCTGAGTTATCAATATCACCAAGCATCAGAATCAGAATCATACCAAGAACGATTGGGCATACATCCATACCAGACTGGATGATTGACTGAACTGTGCCTGCTGCAAAATAGAGATTTGGTTTCATCGTCATCAATACTACGTTAATCAGTAATAAAATATAGAAAAGAACCATTTCCCAAGATACTAAAAATTTAGATAATTTGAAGCCCTGTTTGATTGTTAAGTCTCTTACAGGTACATTTGTCTTATTTTCGCTCATTAGATTAATGCACCCCTTTCTTTCAGTGCTCTCTTAGCTGCTGAACGTTCTGTGTAGAGGTTCATACATACTGCTGCAATAATGATTGCGCCCTGAAGAGCATCAGACCATACACTTAAGCCCGGAAGTAAGCTGATAAAGTATGTAATGATAGACATCATCAAGAAGCCAAGGAATACACCATCAATCTTACCTTTACCACCTGTGATACTTACACCACCGAGGATACAGATAGCGATTGCCGTCAATTCGTAACCTTCACCAATACCGTAACTACATGTTGCATAGTTTGCTGTATAAAGCATACCGGAAAGACCCGCTAACATACCGTCGATAACCATTGCATAAAAAATAACTTTTGCCTGATTAATACCAGCAACCTTAGAAGATTCTCTACTTGTACCAACCGCATAGATTCTACGTCCAGGAGCTGTAAATTCAAGGAAAATATATGCAATAATGAAGATTAGCACTACGAACCAGAGGATTGTAGGAACGCCTGCAATTCTCATTGTTGCAAAGTTCTGATAACCCTGTGTGAACTGATGTGGGAACCACCACTGTCCACCGGATACGAGGAATGCAAGTCCACGGAAAATGTACATTGTACCAAGTGTAGCAATCATTGGAACCATTTTGAAGTAACCAACAATCAAGCCGTTGAATGCACCGCAAACTCCACCAACAGCGATTGCCATGATTACCCATACAATGGCTGGAACTCCTGGATTTTCAGCCATTAAACGAGTGGAAAGCACACCAACAAATGATAAGAGTGCACCATTTGAAAGATCGATACCACCGATTAAGATAACCATCATTTCACCAATTGCAAGAAGTGCATATACAGCATTGTTCTGTAACATACTTATAATTGAGTTAAAAGAATACATGGATGGTGTTAAAATTTTTGCCATAACGAGGAGAACGATAAGTCCTAAACAAAGACCGAAGTTTCTGCTCTCAGTAATTTTTTTAACAAAAGATTTATTGCTGTTCATGCTTAAGATTCTCCTCCTTCTGTAGATTTTAAGGAGTGTTCAAGAATCATTTCCTGAGTAAGCTCTTTGTTTTCCATGATTCCGGATACACGTCCGTTTCTCATAACTACTACTCGGTCAGCCATACCAAGTACTTCTGGCATTTCAGAAGACACCATGATAATCGCATATCCGCTTGCAGCTAATTCATTCATAATTTCATAAATAGAGTATTTCGCACCTACGTCGATACCTTTTGTTGGTTCGTCAAGGATTAATACCTTCAGATCACGGTTCAGAAGTTTTGCGAATACTACCTTCTGCTGGTTACCA
>CAZYUZ010000102.1:0-7442 GCA_964650775.1 uncultured Lachnoclostridium sp.
TGAGAGCCATCCCCCAATGATTTCCATGTAGTTGTCTCCTGAACATTTACGATATTTCCAACATCCAATTCCTCTATGGAATTTCCATACGGTTAGTAGCGAAGAGGTGTTGTAAAAATGTAATCACCATCTGTCAATTCTTTTGCCGGATGTTTCGTTCCATTTGGTTCGTAAATTGTAAATTGATATTCGCCGGTGGCTTTCTTTCCCTTTTCCTGATAATTTCCAATGAGGCTTGTATACAAATCATTAAACTGCTCACTATTACTATAAGCATTCATTGTTTCTGTTTCTGCAGTATCTTTATTTACCAAAAATCCTACTCTGGCAACAGATTCTATGATCCCTTCAGTTTCTGCAAGCTGCAGTGTTCCATTTTCACTCTTTTCCACTCCAGGTAATTCAATCAAATAACTGCCTGTATTCTTCTTTATATCAGTAGATACATGAATATCGTACTCTGTTCCCGGAGAAACGATCCAAAAGTCCAAATAAATATAACTTCCGCCTTTGCTTTCTGTTACATTTGCATATTCTAAAATCCCATCCACCTTAAACTGGTCAAAAGACTTGAGTACACCTGTACTCTCGTCATAGGAAGGAATCATCCAAAAAACACCATCTGCTGTAGATACAGGACTTAATCCTGTAAGATCATTCAAATAGTCATATGCCTCATAATCTGAAAAAACAAGCGAATTACTAAATTCTCCCGGATAATGAACCGTAATCTCATTTCCTTCTTCATCTATGACCTTCTCTGTAAGATCAGGAGCTAACATAATTGTTTTTCCACCTCCTACAGCCACACTGATACCATTTACAACAGGGCTTTGAGAAAGTACCAGCCACGCAAAAGTTGCTCCCACAACCATTGTCAGTGACATCATAATGCTTAAAATCGAGGCAACAAGTTTCATATATATTTTTTTCATTGATTGCCTCCTCTCTAATAAGTGATCTAAACGCCTGTATTTCCTATAGATTTCTTTAATAGTCGTTCTTTACGAATACGCTCTCTTTCTTCCGCTTCTTTGCGGTATGCATCTTCCAACTCTATTCTAAGCTTACGCTGCTTTTCTAAATTCTTTGTAAAATAAGCAAGTTCCTCCGCATATGGCTTTAATAATTCCATTGCCCATAATCGAAGCTCTTCTTCCTCCAAAGCTGCTGCCGCATCTGCAAAATCTTCTCTTGGAAGTTTCCAAAGGTCTTCTCTTTCCTTGCGAATCTGCTTTTGGTCTTCTAAATGAGCCTTAAAAGCATCTATCTCTTCCATAAATATTTTGCTGCGTCTACGATCTTCCTCTGTCTGCTGTTTCAGTGCTTCCTGTCTTCGCTGTTCTTCCTCTTCTCTTTCTTTACGCAGACGTTCTCTCTCCGCACGCATTTTCGCTCTTTCATCCTGCTCTTCTTCTTTTCTGCGTGCCTCCTGTTCTGCTACGAGACGCAAGCGTTCCTGCGCTTCTTCATACATTAACTGCTCTTTTGTCAGTTCTTCTATTAACACCTTTCGAATTTCTACAACCGGCAGATCATAATCTTCTGTCAGTTCTTCGATAATTTCACGGATTATTTTCGGTTTTAATTCCTTCTGTTTTTCTTTCTTTGCTGTCGGGATTCTTCTGCTTTCTTCATCTTCAAGATATCCTTTTAAGATCAGATAATTAAACAGAATATTTCTATATATATTTTCTTCAAAACGTTCATTAATTTCCGGATTTTGTTCCACAATTTTAATTGTGTATCCAACATCCTGATATGCCTTTAAAAATTCCCAAAGCTTTAATACAGCTTTATAGTCCGGGTTCTTTTTCAAAACATTTGTTTTATTGATATTACCACTGACCCTTGGTAACTTGCTCATCTGCAGTGCAAAGTCACTGTTCATATAGGTACTGAGCACACGATAAATGCGGGAAATTCTTCCAAGAATATCTCCATGTTTTTTATCAGTCTCCAAAATGCTGTCTATCTGCTTTACATGCATATACATATCCATATGAACACGCTCTGTTGCAGAACTCATCTCAGATTTTACTTTCAGTTTTGCCCCAAATTCGTCTGTCATTTCCTCTAATAATGCATCATGGCGAATTTTTACAAAACGATAAGCAACCTCCATCGTTGTATAAACCAGACGGTTTTCGTATAAACCAATGGTATCTTCACGGTAACGCTGCATCAGCTTGCCTGGTCTAACATTTCCAGTTTCTTCGTTAAAATCTTCTACCAATGCAGTATGCATTGCCAAATGTCTGACTGTCTCGGCGCCTGCCTTCTTCGCATGCGCCACATTTACAATCAGCTCTTCTTCTTTTATCACATTTCGAGGAGACATGATGATATTCTGCATAGCATCTAATGATTCCTCCAATGCTTCTATCCATTTCATGTCTACATTTTTAATCATTCTACGGTTAGAAAACTGGAATTCATTGTAAGACTTCGAAATGGCATCCATAAAGAATTCGTAAAACTCGGTGCTTCCAATGGCACGAGATACACCTCGGACAAATTTCCGATAGATTGTATCAATGAGGGAGTCTGAATGCTCATTGTCTGCAATTTTTTCTATCTCTGCCATCAAAATCACTCCTTTACATTAACAATTAGTTATTTTTCTTCAAGTACTCAACATATTCCTTACAGATGGACATTTTGTTATATCCAAATGTACGGTCCAAATACTGATTGAATCTTGTTAGTTCATCTTTCATAAATCCAAGACTTAAAGATTCAAACTTACGTAATACTTTTTTCGCAACCATAAAGTCGACTGCCTGAATCTCTGTACCTCCACACGCTATAAAACATGGTACGAAATCCCGCATTTGTTTCATAATACGGTTACCAAAAGCCAGTCGGAAATTCTTGATCAGATATGCATTCATATCTTCCAGTTTTTCCATAATTTCCGGTGAAATATGATAGGTCGCTTTCGCCTGGTCAAACAATGCATTTAAATGATCTGTGGAAATAGTTGCCGGTGGTACCGGGTCACATTCAAATGCATCCGCACGACTATCCAAGTCAATTGGGATTGCACGGTCGTATACCTTATCTGCTACAGCAAATGTAGAGTCGTCGTTGTTGATAGTTCCTACGAACCACACGTTGTCCGGAATTGGAATACTTCCTCCCTCAATCAGTACCGGGTCATTGTCCCATACCGCTGTTACAATGTCGACTTTCCATTCCTCTTTACGCGGCATTTCCAGGATTGAAAGCATTTCTGCAAAGTAATATTCCACACGGGCAATATTCATTTCGTCCAGGATCAGGATATGTGGATCCCTATAATAGTTAGCTTCATATATTGCGCGCAAGAAATCTGTTTCTGTGTATTTCTTCGTAAACTCATTGAAATATCCATAAAGTTCTGTTCTTTCACGCCAGGATGGCTGTACAGACACAACAGTTGTGTCTAACTGCACAAACTTACCAAACGCATATGGCAGAGATGTCTTACCTGTACCTGAAATACCCTGCAGGATAATGATTCGTGCTGTCCCCATAGATGCCACAAAATAACGCATCATATCAAGGTCATAATATAATTTCAACTGCGAAGCAGCATATAAGCGGAATTGCTCACAAAATGTTGCCAATGTGTAGCTGTCGTCATAAGCCGGCGGCTTATACTCCGTCTTATAAAAGTTATCTACATAAGTTAACCTAAAAAATCTGCTGTCTGCCGGATCAATACAAGGGCCATCCACTGTGTTCCTGTTAGAATCCGGAATATACTCTTCCTCTGCTGCTTCCTCTGATTTTTCTTCGCCATCTGCAAGCTCGCCCTCTATATCAGCCTGAGAACCGCCAAGTTCAGCGATTCTCATCTGTAAAAGCTTGTCTTTTTCAAAGTTTGCGCGCATCAGGTCCTTTTGGAGTGTTCTCACCTGCTTTGCCATTTCATCGTATTGTTTTACAGAAACACGAAAACGAAATACTTTCTTCAGGACTTTCAGTATGAGAAACAGCAATACCACTGCAATGACCACGATCACAACTTCGGTAATTACCAGCATAATCCACTCCGCACTGGAAAAATTATCATCATATGCCCTGATAATCTCCAAACGCATTGGAAAATTAAACAGATAATTTAAGAAATTAAAGAATGATGCGAAAATATCAAGCAGTGCGCCAAACACTCTTCCAACATCCTGATAAAAATACTTTAAAAAGTTATCCATCTTTTACTCCCGAAAATTTAAGCTTCTGCTTTCGCTTTTGCTTCCATTTCTGCCTTGATCTGAGCACGGATTTCTGCTTCCATTGCTGCTCTTCGCTCAGCTTCTGCTTTCGCTTTTGCTTCTGCTTCCATTTTTGCTCTCACTTCGGCTTCTGCTTTTGCTCTCGCTTCTGCTTCTATCTCTGCGCGGATTCTTGCTTCCATTTCTGCACGTTCTGCTGCAAGCTTCTCTGCCTCTGCTTTTGCTCTCGCTTCCGCTTCCATTTCCGCACGGATTCTTGCTTCCATTTCTGCACGCTCTGCTGCAAGTTTCGCTGCTTCTGCTTCCGCCTCTACTTTCGCTCTCGCTTCTGCTTCCATTTCTGCACGAAGTCTTGCTTCCATTTCCGCTCTTTCTTCTGCAATTCTTGCAGCTTCCGCTTCTGCCTCAGCTTTTGCTTTCGCTTCTGCTTCCATCTCTGCACGAAGTCTCGCTTCCATAGCTGCACGCTCTTCTGCCAGTTTCTCTTCCTCTGTTTTTACAATCGGTTCAACCACTGGCACTGCTTCTGTAATGCCATTTGCTGCAAGAATCTCCGATTTCAATTTATCACGCAGTTCCTTTTCCAGTCTTTCACGCTCAATTCTGCGTGTTTCTTCCATTTTACGTTTTTCGTCTTCCACAAGGTCTTCGGTTTTCCCTCGTTCCTGTTCATATAACAACTTATTTTTAATATTGTTGTATTCAAATAATACTCTAAAGAACTGAATCAAATGGTACAGGAAAAAGATCGCAACCGGAATGACAATTACAAGAAGAAAGCCTGTAGAAGTCTGCAAGTAGTCAAAAATCTTACCAACACCATCCAGCTTCTTACCATTATACTTTCCTACAACTTCTGATTCATGAACAGTCAACGCATCGGCGATGGTATTGTTATCACCTTGTGTTTCAAAAATACGATAACCGCCTCCATCATAAATCTGAATAATTCTATGTGTATTTAACACACGCTGTCCATCAATTACAGTCCAGTATGTAATAATGTCCCCAATCTCTAACTCACTGCTGTCTTCTACTGCAGAATCAAAAATCAAATCTCCTGGTTCAAAGGTCGGATACATAGATTTCGTCTGAATCGAGAAAACTCTAACCCCAAAAATACTAGGCACACCATTTCCAGAAGTACTTACAAACGATACATAAGTACATATCGCCGCCATAATAATCGCAATGACCAAAACAACATTAATTACAGTATTTAAAATCTTTTTTTTCGGAGTCTGTTCCGATAATTCATCGATTTCATCAGACATCACATCCACAGATGCTCGTTCTTTTGGCATAAAATTTTTAAATTTATCCTTAACTGATTCCATACTAATTTTATCAAACATGAAATCTCTCCCTTCAAGGTTTATCTGCCCGGAATTTTATCCAGTCCGGTCTGACCGCTATATTCTGCGCTAAACTGAATATTTGCGATGATCTGGGCTTCTCCTACCAGATTTGTACAATCAACATCTTGCCCTTCCAACCAAATATATAGATCAATTTTCACCATGTCATCCGGTTGTAATGTAAACAAATAGGTGTCGCCTACAAATCTTCCCAGCTCTTTTATAGTCACATCCTTTTGAATCGGATATGACTCACGCCATGTAGATGCTGTCTGATAAATCACATAGGAATGATCCTCATAAGTTCCCCCATCTACGCTTGGCGTAATTACGTCCCCAAAAATATTTTCATCAATATGGACATCATAATTTGGTTCATAAATATAAAATTCCGGCACATCGATCTCAGCTCCAGTAAACCAATCTACCGGAGTAATCCGTATTCCTATTCGAATTGCCGTTTCTGCCCCTAATCCTCCATCATCATGAAGAATTGTTCCCTCGTTCCATACCGGAGTTCCGATTACGTAAGTTCCTGAGGTATTGACTCCCTCATTCACTTCCACGGCTTCCCCAAGATAAATATCTACTTCCGTATCCGAACGAGCATAAAAGCTTCCTTTTACATAATATGCATTTCCATCACTGCGATTCGCATTCTGCTCATCGCTTAATAGCATATACCGATTTTCTATTTGTCTTCCATCCGTCCCGTAGGTTGCTGTTACGAATGCACTCTTACTTGCAGACCAAGTCGCCGGTTGTAAAACAGTATTTTCACCGATAATCTTCTGAAAGTCGATTACTTGTCCCCATTCTTCCTCTTCGGCATCGTAGGTTTCTGCCAGCTGTATACCAACCGTTGAGGCAACGTACATCTCCATATCACTGACACGCGGTGTCTGACTTAATGAAAACCATGTATAACTTGCTGTAACCAAAAGAACAAACAGAGCCAAGAGAACATATATATAAAGTATGGTTCGTCTTCTTTGCCTTTGTTCGATTGTTAATTTTTTCAATCTGCAAGTTCCTTTCTTTTATGCTGTATAACCCTAAAATTTAACCCACAAAAACATAGGGTTCTTTAAACAACTTATTCCACCCCTCCCAGCTAACGCTGGGAAGGATGGATGAAATAAGTTTTATATAATTAGTCTGCTAAGTTGTTTGAGTTCCTTCATCTCCACTAGTTTCGCCATCTGTTACTGTTTCATCGTTACCAGTCTCAGGCTCTGTTACTGTTTCATCGTTACCAGTCTCAGGTTCTGTTACTGTCACTTCAATAGCTGCAGAGTAATTCAGTTCTGTCAATCTGATGTAGTTTGTACCACCATCTGTGCTGTAATATTTCAGACCGTTGCTTCCTTCCCAGATAGTAATTCCTTCTTTAACAGTTCCGGTGTATTTACTATAAGAGAATGTATCTCCTGCTTCCGCTTTCTGTGTATATGTAATTTCACCTGCAGTTGCACCGCCTTCACGCATACCAGTGTTTTCCATTGGAGCAAGTGTTGCACTGCTGCTGAACTGAATGCTCATCATACCAGTCATAGAAGTTGTTCCATTAGCAACCATTGTGTTATCTACAAGATCACCATCAAGGTAAACGATTACCGTAATCTTTGATGCTGTATTCTGTGTAAGTGCTGTAATCTTAGATTTATCAGCAAGCATACTTCCTAATGTAACAACATCCTGATTATTCGCATCCTTTGTAACTGTAAAGTTATGGAGATATAATCCTGCTTTGTATCCGGCTGCTTTAGAAGCATCGATTACTTCATTGCCAGCTGCATCAACCGGTTTTGTAGATGTACCAGCAGTATAAGTTGTCAAGCCAGATGTATTATCTGTTGTTGAT
>CAZYUZ010000103.1:0-7307 GCA_964650775.1 uncultured Lachnoclostridium sp.
AAAATGGAAATTATCTTTTAAAATTTAAAGATGATTGTACAGGAAAAGATGGAGTATTCGATCCGGGTGAAAATGCCGTTGGATTGACAATTGACGGGGTAGGTGATGTGAACCTTCGTATGTCTATCTATTTCTTTGAAAAAATTAATGCAGCAGGCATTAAAACTCATTATGTAAATGCTAACATGGAAGATACAACAATGGAAGTTCTTCCGGCAAAAGTTTTCGGAAAAGGTCTTGAAGTTATCTGCCGTCATAAAGCAGTAGGAAGCTTCTACCGCCGTTATAATCAGTATATTGAAGAAGGCGCAGATCTTCCGGCATATGTTGAAATGACATTCAAAAACGACGCTTTAGGCGATCCACTCGTTACGAAAGATGGTCTTGTAGCACTTGGCGTTATGACTGAAAAACAGTATGACGATATGAAAGACATGACACAGAAGATTACACAGATCGTAGCTGATGATATGAAAGAAAAAGGAATGGTATTATATGATATCAAATTCGAATTCGGTTATGATGCAGACGGCAGTGTAATGCTTATCGATGAAGTTGCTTCTGGTAACATGAGAGTTTACAAAGATGGCGAATATATCGATCCAATGACATTATCTGAATTATTTTTTGCATAATTCGTAATCATAAGTAAAAAACGGGGTTCAGTTTCGACTGAACCCCATTTTTGTATGAAAAAATACTTCCAAATAAAAATTATCCTTCTAAAATTTCTTTTAACACAGCATCTGCCATAGCCTTATAACCTGCAGGACTTGGATGTAAGTGATCGCCACTGTCATATTCCGGTAAGAACGCTGCTGGATTCTGCGGATCGCAGACTGCCCTGTCAAAATCTACCACACCGTCAATCAAATCTGTTGTACGAATCCATTCATTATATGCAGTTCGCATTTCTTCGCGAAAGGTTGCATATGTTCTCCAACCTTCGATTGGAAGAAGTGTTCCAACATAAACTTTGTAGCCATAAGAGCGGGCTTCTTTGATATAATATTTCAGCCCTTCAATCAGTTCTTCCACGGTTGGCAGATCGCTCATTGGTCGGAATGGATTGACATCGGTTCCTACAGGATGAATGATATCGTTGATTCCCTGCTGGATTAAAACGGTATCTGCACCATCTGTTGGTACTTCGTGCGGGAAACGATGATCGCCACGCAGACCATAAGATTCGTAAGTAATACAGTTGTATTCTCTTAAGATTCTGGAACCACTTGTGGCACGGCGGATGATTGCTGTGTGATCATAGCCTTCTTTCTGACAGCGAAGCTTCAGATAATCCGGCCAGTCCTGTGCGGTGATGGAATCCCCGTAGCAGACAACGGTACGGTTCTTGGAACTTGTATAAACCGATACATTACTTAAAAAGTAGAAATAATGTGTTGTACGGGATAAATCTACAGGCAGGTGAACGACTTCCGTCCAGTCACCAATGGCATAGCTTCCATAGGATAATGGTCCGCAGGCAAAGACAACGGAACGCATCTGTGTATAGTCTTTTAAATAAAAGCTGACATCAAAAGTGCTTTGTGCTTTTACATAACATTTCAGCCCATCAGAAATGGCATGCTCCCCTGCCGGAATTGTTACCGAAGGCTGATGCCCGAAAGTTACAGGATAAAATTTACCGTCTACGTATACTGTGGTCTTTTCAATGGTAATGGCTTCTGTGCCGCAATAATTGTCAAAGGTCAGACAGATCCCTGTTCCTTCAAAATGGGAATAGATCGGATAACGAAGAGTGATGTTTTTACTAAAGCTTTCCGGTCTGTTTTCTGCAATCGATACTGCATTTCCCCAGACAGATGCCCAGTGCATAGATTCGCCTGTCATAAATTCTTAATTCCTTTCTTTTGAGCTCTTTTTTTTATCTCTCCAATAGTATTCCAGACATGGAACCATGATCAAAGCAGTGATACCAGTCGTAAGACCGCCGTTGTAAAGCATTAATCCACCGTGCATGGAGCTTGTGGAAGTACACAGTACAGCCGCCATAAATCCGGCGATGATACCATAGCGTTTGCCGTAACGTCCGGCAATCGGGCAAAGCCCGGTAGCGAAAGCAGCACCGTTAAGATACCCTTGGGTAGAAAGCGTCCATGGAATTTCAAGACCTGCCAAACTGCAGAGCACAGAAACAAACAGGTAGAGTACCACATACCCAAGAAAGATTGGCCATACATTTGCTGGATGCTGTCCCAGGGACGAAAATGCCATTGCCGCAAGAATCACACCCACGGTAGGACCGGTAAATCCGGCACCGTCAGTAAAACTGATAATGATTAAAAAGTACGAAAATACCATGAGACCGTAAATGCCGATATTTAAGAGTACCTTTGGTGCACCGTATTCTGCGAAAAAATCTGTGGTATGTCCGGTTGATCTTAACAGTTCGCGGTAGCCTTTGAAAGATTTCCCATTCAGATACCATCCCCAGAGAATAAACAGCGAAAAAACAATGATGAAGAACCATGTGGAAAAAATCTGGTAGGAATTTGTATGAGAAGCATAAACCACATTTGGTGTCGGAGTTGCATGTGGTGCTTCAATTCCAATGGTTTTGTACATGAATGCATAAATGAAAAGTCCTAAAAGACCGAAAGCAAGTCCACCATTGTAGAGATTATAACCCTTGTGCAGCTTTAATGCACCTGGCAGCATGGCTGGAATTGCAAAGCCAAGAAAAATACTGAAAATGATTACATATATAAATCCTAAAAGACTGATCTGGACTTCATGGTGGATGTAATAGTTCCATACATGATAGCGGAAAAGCATTTCGCTGATGAATGGTCCAAATGCTGTAGAAAACATTGCCATGTCCAGGTTATGGCGAAATCCGATTTTGAATACTTTTGTAAACAGAAGAATGCCAAGTACCGGAGGCCACATGTTTAAAAAGTTCAGCCCATAGAAACAGTGGGCAACAACTAAGAAATATCCTGCCAGATAACTTGGACGGCATTCTACCTTCAGAAAAATCATAAGCAGCGTCATCGCCATACCACACATTCCTGCATTTAAAAAGGAAGATGCAATATTTCCAAGCATAAAATAATCCGTAATGAGCGGCCCTGGAAGGGTCATGATCTTAAAGAAGTCTTTCCACACGTGTCCCCACAGATTTAAATAAATTGTTGCAGCCAAGGATGCTGCGAAAAAACAAATTGAGAAATTAAAACAGATGGCTTTGATGTACCAGCTGTTTTTCTTCACATTCTGATCCATAGTTATCCCCTAAATCGCCCGAAAATTAATCTAATCTTAGTTTACCATAAAGGAAAGGAAATGCAATATAGTATCTTTTTATGAAAAATGATACAATAGAAGAAAATTATGTTAAGGAGGAAGAACATGAATGAATATTTAAGCAGTGTGAACTCAGGAATCTGTTACCTTCTGGTAGCCTGTATTCTGGGATTCATCACAATTATGTGTTTTGTGTTTTTGGTGAAAAGTTATAAAGCGGGAGTTGCACTTGGCATTGACAAGAAAGTATTAAAAAAGACGATTACAGCAAGTGCCACATTTACAATGCTTCCGTCAATCAGTATTTTATTGGGCGTGATTGCCTTAAGTGGCTCTTTGGGAGTCCCATTTTCCTGGCTGAGACTGTCTGTCGTGGGTGCGCTTCAGTATGAATTGAATGTTGCAGAAATTGCTGCACAGAGCATTGGACTTTCAGGGCTTCGTGTGGATGAGCTTAGCATTGGTGCATTTACAACAATTGCGCTGGTAATGACTGTAGGGATTTTAGGCGGTGTTGTGTGCTGCATTCTTTTCCTGAAAAAATATTTGGGAAAAATTCAGAAAGCACCGAAAAAAGAAAATAATGGAAAACCTGGATTTGGTGCGCATGCTACAACCGCAATGTTTGTAGGTTTGTGTGCCGCTTATATCGGAGCTTATGTAGGAAAAGCGATTCCAAGAGACGGACAGGATGTCATGCCGTTAATCGTTGCACTTGTTGCGGCGGCAGTCATGGCAGTATTTGAATACTTTATTCAGAAAAAAGGCAAAGCCGTATTGGAAAATTTCAGTCTGGCAGCAAGTATGTTGGTTGCAATGGCAGCAGCAGTTGTAATCCAGATGGTAATGTAGGAGGTCAGTATGGACGAAAGACAGAAAGAACAGTTTTTTGCAGAATTTAATAGCAGTCTCCACAGACTTGGGAAAATATTATTGATCATTTCGATGATCTTACTATTATCAGTGCCATTTGTGATTGGTATGCTCAATGGTGTGATGCCGGAACTTGGCGGATTTTTAAGTGGTATTGCAAAGGTTGGGATTATTTATATTCCGGTAGCCATTGTTGAATTTCTTGTTTATACACCAATGCTTGGTGTTGGCGGCAGTTATATTTCTTTTCTTACAGGAAATGTAACAAATATGAAGATTCCATGTGCCATGAATGCGCGTGATATGGCAGGCACCACTGTAGGAACTCCGGAAAATGAAATCGTCTCTACGATCAGTACAGCGACCAGTGCGATCGTTACAACGCTGGTCATTGTTGTCGGGGTGATTCTGATTACTCCGCTTCAGCCTGTGTTACAAAGCGAAACATTACTCCCAGCATTTAACAATGTGGTTCCGGCACTTTTTGGAGCATTGGGATTAAAATATTTTGCGAAGAGTCCGAAAATTGCAATCATTCCATTGCTTTTGATGTCGATGCTTTGTATTTTTGTACCTGCAGCCATCAACCAGACAAGCTTACTTATGATTCCGGCAGGTGGTCTTGCATTATTGATTGGATTTGTACTGTTTAAAAAAGATAAACTGTAAGGAGTATAGACTATGTATATTTTAGGCGGAATTTTTTTTCTGCTTCTTTTGCTGGTGGCAGTGGTTCTGGTAAGAACCATCAGTTTAAAGCCAACACCAGCCAAAACAGCAAATATTGAATTGGACAATTCTCACCGTGCCCGTGAATATGGTCGTCGTCTCTCCAAACTGATTCAGAAGGAAACCATTTCTTCCAGGGGAGATGAAGACAGAACAAAATTTTACGAATTTCATAAAGAATTGGAAACACTGTTCCCAAAGGTTCATACAATCTGTGAAAAACATGAATTTCATGGCAGTCTTCTGTTTCGCTGGAAAGGAAAAGGAACTCATGAACCAATCCTTCTGATGAGCCATCATGATGTAGTAGAAGCTACCGGAGAGTGGAAGCATGAGCCGTTTAGCGGTGATATTGATGAAAAGGGCTGTGTCTGGGGACGCGGTACCGTAGATACGAAAGCAAGTCTGTTCTGTATTCTTTCCTCGGTGGAAGAACTGATCTGGGAAGGCTATGAACCGGAATGTGACGTTTATATTGCCAGCAGCTGTACAGAAGAAATCAGTGGAGAAGGCGCTCCTCTGATCGCAAAATACTTGAAAGATCAGGGAATCCATCTGTCACTTCTTCTGGATGAGGGCGGTATGATCGTGGAAGAACCGGTAGGCGGCGTGAAAGGTCTTTATGGTATGGTCGGTGTTGTTGAAAAAGGCTACGGTGATGTGAAGTTTATCGCAAAGAGCGGTGGCGGTCATGCAAGCGCACCAGGTAGAAATACTCCGCTGGTCCGCCTTGGAAGATTTATGGCAGACATAGACAAAAAGAACCTGTTTAAAGCAGAAATGACACCAACTGTACGTGAAATGTTTACCCGTATGGCACCAAATATGACATTTGCAATGCGTATGATCTTTGCAAATCTCTGGCTGTTCGAAGGACTGTTATTAAAACTCCTTCCAATGATCAGTCCGGCTGCAGCTGCAATGACAAGAACAACCATTGCATTTACCACTGCAAAAGGTGCGGATGGTTTAAATGTGCTGCCACAGGAAGCTTATGTGACGGCAAACATGAGATTCATTCATCATCAGCCAAACAAAGAGTGTATTGCGCTTTTGAAAGAACTTGCAAAGAAATATGACATTGAAGTGGAAGCTTTATACAATGATGAACCTTGCCCAATCGTGGATTATCGAAGCGATGCATTCCATCTGGTAGAGGATGTTGCAGCAGAGATTTACCCGGATGTGGGAATCTGTCCATATACGATGACTGGTGGTACAGATGCCAAATTTTATAAAGAAATCTGCGAAAATGCGATTCGATTTGCGCCTATTTACATAGACGCGCAGCAGTATTCCAGCATTCATGGAATTAATGAAAATATCTATCAGGGAGCTTTGTCAAAAGCTGTCGATTTCTATAAGCTGGTTATCAAAAAATGTTGATAAGATAGTTCTTTCGACAGCGGTCTTTTCGCGTTTCCTTTATATGTTTTGTTTATACTTGGTGTATGTGCAAAGAAGATGCACACAGTAAGATATTTCGAGAAAAAGGGAGGAAACGAGATGGGAATGATTAGCATAGCGATTGCTGATGACAATGAACGAATGGTGGAGATTTTAGACAGCATTGTGAAGAAAGATGGTGAAATCCGTATTGTTGGAAAAGCCAATAATGGGGAAGAAGTTTACCGAATGATTAAAGAAAAGGAACCGGATGTTGTTTTATTGGATTTGATCATGCCGAAGCTTGATGGTTTATCGGTAATGGAACGCATTAACCAGGATCATACAATAAAAAAGCATCCGAAGTTCATTGTCATTTCAGCAATCGGCCAGGAAGGAATTACAGAAGATGCATTTAATCTGGGAGCACACTATTATATAATGAAGCCATTTGATAATGATATGGTGTTAAATAGAGTACGCGCATTAAAAAATTATGCGGAGACAGGAAAAATGAAAGGTCCGTCCAATCAGTTGGACGGTAAATGTTCGTTTGAAAACCTGGAAAATGATGTTACAGATATGATTCACGAAGTAGGAGTTCCGGCGCATATTAAAGGCTATCAATATCTCAGAGATGCCATCTTAATGGTAATTCAGGACCCGGAAATGCTAAATTCCATAACAAAAATATTATATCCGACCATTGCAAAGAGAAATCAGACGACACCAAGCCGTGTAGAACGTGCAATTCGTCATGCCATAGAAGTTGCGTGGAGCAGAGGGAATATGGACATTATCAATACCTTGTTTAGTTATACCGTAAGCACTGGTAAGGGGAAGCCAACAAATTCGGAATTTATTGCTCTGATAGCAGACAAAATTCGTCTGCAGAACAAATTACGATAAAATGTGCTTTCCTTGGGTAAGTGAATGTGGTAAAATCAAGCAAGGGTTTTATTATATATTCAGGGGGAAATACACATGATGAAAATTCTATTTGCTGCGTCTGAAGCGGTTCCATTCATTAAAACAGGGGGGCTTGCAGATGT
>CAZYUZ010000104.1:0-7184 GCA_964650775.1 uncultured Lachnoclostridium sp.
CACCATACATTGCCGGACGCATTAAGTTTACTGCACATGCATCTACACCGACATATTCTTTATGAGTATGTTTTTCATGAATCGCCTGAGTTACCAGACATCCATATGGACCCATCATATAACGACCAAGCTCTGTATAAATCGCAACATCACCCATTCCCGCTGGTGTTAATACTTCTTCATAAGCCTGACGCACACCTTCGCCAATCACTTTAATGTCGTTTGCTTCCTGTTCCGGTCTGTATGGAATTCCGATGCCGCCTGATAAATTGATAAACTTAATATCCGCACCTGTCTGCTCTTCTAACTGAACTGCCAGTTCAAAAAGAATCTTCGCAAGCATTGGATAATATTCATTTGTCACAGTATTACTTGCAAGGAATGCATGAATTCCAAAATTCTTAGCTCCTTTGCTCTTTAAGATTTTGAAAGCTTCAAAAATCTGTTCTGTTGTCATACCATATTTGGAATCTCCAGGATTGTCCATGATATCATTGCTGATTTTAAACACTCCACCTGGATTAAAACGGCAGCTGATTGTTTCCGGAATATATCCTAAGGTTTCTTCCAGAACATCGATATGTGTAATATCATCTAAGTTAATGATTGCACCTAATTTATTTGCATAGGCAAATTCTTCTACCGGTGTATCATTGGAAGAAAACATGATTTTCTCTCCTGTCACACCAATTGCTTCAGAAAGCATTAATTCTGTCATGGAAGAACAGTCACAGCCACAGCCATATTCATTTAAGATTTTAATCAAAAATGGGTTTGGAGTTGCTTTGACTGCAAAATATTCTCTAAATCCTTTATTCCATGCAAATGCATCCTTTAATGCCTTTACATTTTCACGAATTCCTTTTTCATCATATAAATGGAAAGGTGTTGGATATTTTGCAGCAATTGCTTCCACCTGTTCCTTGGTTACAAAGGTTTTCTTCATCTATTCATTCTCCTCTAAATCCAATGGATTTCTCATTGTAGTAAAGTGTTAAATCAATGTCAATTTACTTTTTTGAGTTTCCATAAAATATCTACCATATAAATTCCAAGAGCAATCATCCCAGCGGTTGTCAATGTATCCAAAAAGTATCTTCCCGCCAAAGTATTTTCTCCCATAATAATATAATATACCGTACGATAAATACCTGCTCCAGGCACGAATGGATAGATTGCCGGAATCAAAAATACCGTCATCGGACAGCGTAGTTTTCTTGCAAAAATTTGTGAAAGCAATGCAATACAGAATGAACTGACAAAAATTTCTCCTACTGGCAAAAACTGCTGACAGAACAGATAAGCTGCCCAGCCAATCGCTCCTGCAATTCCACAATAAAGCAAATATTTTTTTTGCACTTCCAAAATAACCGCAAATCCTACAACACCTATAAATGCCGCTATTATCTGCATTACCATATCAGTTTACCTCCCAGCATGATAAGGCTTAAGCCTACCCCCAGTGCAATGGCAAGTGCTTTGATAAATGCTTCTACCGCTCTTGCTGCACCGGAAACATAGTCCCCATTTAATGTATCACGAACCGCATTGGTAATGGCAACCCCTGGCACCAGCGGCATGATGCATGCGATGATAATCGCATCCTGATGTACCGGAATCGGTAAAATATAATTCAGAATCAGATAAGCAACCCCTGCTAAAAAGGATACCCCCAAATCCTTTAGAAATGGATGTAGTTTTATCTTATTAGACCAGTATATGCTGATTGCAACCACTGTACTAGCAAGTAATGCAACTGCACAGTCCAGCCAGGTTCCATTTACAAGAATTGGAAAGAATGTTACGATCATCATATTTCCAATGATGCCCGTTTTATAGGTGTATTCCCAACTGCACCCCTCACTGATCAATTCATACGCCTCTTCCAGACTAAGCGCTCCATCACAGTACTGTCTGGAAATTTCATTCGCATAACAAATCTGTTTCAAATTATTCCCTTTACTGCGAACACGTTTGGTCACTGTAATTGTCTCTATGGATGGATCCGCCAATGTAGCAAACATCCCTGTCATGATTACAAACACCTCTGTTGTTTGCAATTTTGATGTGTTCAAAATTCGCTGAACTGTATCTTCCACACGATGTGCTTCTGCCCCATGACTTAGCATCACTTCGCCTACTTTCATGGCAAGATCCATTAACATTTTATAATTCATAGTTTCTCCACAATTTTTCCATCTACATTTAAATCAAATTTTCTCGCAAAAAGAGCACATGATGCCATCAATTTTTCATAATCCGACGCTCGGAAAATATAAGGATTATTGTTGCTTCCTCTCTCCCAGTCAATATATCTGGTATCCGGCACATCCGGCATTGTATTTGGATTACAGATTTTCTCTGCAAACTCACTATTTCTTGCAACGGTCTGTAAAAAAAGTTCATCTCCGCACACAGACTGACCAAACACTTCACGAATCCAGCTTTCTTTCTCTACAACCAGTCTCGCAAGACCATGAGTAATACTAAACCAGTTACGTCCCTTCTGAAAAATGATATTGCCATATTTCTTTGTTCTATCTACGCCAAGAAGCTTCTGCCCTTTTGCAGAAAGCGCCCCCAGAATGTCTTTTGCACTGCCAGCTTTCCCGTAAAATTTATGAGCATATTTCACACGGGAAATGGCTGCCTCACTGATTTCCGGTAAATCCTCATCAACAAATTCCAGACCCTCATATTTTTCAAAAAATGAATGGATCTTATCCTGGGATTTGATTGGCAGATCCATCCCTGAAAGCAAATGATAATATGCATGCTCAACCTTCGTAGCCTCTTTTAAAAGCACCATTTCACAATGAATCTGTGAATAGCTGCCCCATTTGACATCTGTACGCTCTGTGAAAACACAGTTTGACTTTTGAAGCACTGCTGCCACTTCATCCAAAGGATAATCTTTCGCTTTACTGTCTATATGAAGATAAATATCATTTCGCTCATCATCCAGCATCTGCAGCAATACTTTTAAAAGCTCCGGCTGTGTATGAGCCATAATTAAATATGCATGTTTTTTCATTACTAAATATATTCCATTTCATTTCAATGGTCTTATTTTACCTCATTGCCTGAAACGTTGCAATATTTGGCTGTGTCGATTTGAAATTCTTTTCATACACTAATAAAGAGAATTTGAAAGGAGAATTTACGATATGAATGAATGTAAACGTTCGACAGACCGTCGCGGAAACTATTATTCAATGGATGCTTTAGGACAATTTCCACTGGCAATGGCATATGTACCTTGGCAGCGATTTAGTCAGACCTATGACTTATCCAAAGCACTTTGTGTTGGCACCATTTTCCCTGAACTTGATAAACCATTCTGTGGAAAGAGAGGTGTATGTAAATGATGGATAACAGACAAAATGCCTATCAGGCCTCCTGTCGTATGAACAATACTATGAACAGTACTTTGAGTGCTTCCAGTCGTACTGCAGCTGCTGTCTCCACACAAAAGCCATGCAGAAAAGAGCTGATGAACAAAATCAATGAGTACAGCTTTGCAGTGAATGAAGCTACGCTCTTTTTAGACACACATCCATTTGACACCGAAGCTCTTGCATATTTTCAGAAGTATCGTGAACTTCGCGTAGAAGCAGTCAAGGAATATGCTAAATATTATGCGCCGCTCGCTATTGATTATGCAGTCTGTGACAAAACACCATGGAGTTGGGTAAATGAACCATGGCCTTGGGAAGGAGTTGAATGCTAAGATATGTGGAATTATGAAAAAAGATTGCAGTATCCCGTAAAAATTTCTCAGCCTAATGCAAAGGCTGCTCAGATCATTATATCTCAATTTGGAGGACCGGATGGTGAGCTGGCTGCTTCTATGCGTTATTTATCTCAACGATACACGATGCCTTACCGGGAGGTAACCGGAATTTTAACAGATGTAGGTACAGAGGAGCTCGCTCATATGGAAATGATATGCGCCATCATTTATCAGCTGACAAAAGATCTGTCCATGGAAGAAATCCAGGCTTCCGGATTTGACAAATATTACGTTGATCATACGTTAGCACTATGGCCACAGGCAGCCGGCGGCATCGCAAACACTGCTACCTTCTTCCAATCCAAAGGTGATCCGATTACAGATCTAACGGAAGACCTTGCAGCTGAGCAGAAGGCCCGTACAACTTATGACAACATTCTGCGTACGATTCATGATCCGGAAATCTGTGATCCAATCCGCTTCCTGAGAGCGCGTGAAGTCGTACATTTCCAGCGATTTGGCGAAGCGCTTAGAATCGTTCAGGATAAATTAGACAGCAAGAACTTCTATATTATGAACCCTGAATTTGATACAGCCGTCAAATGCTAATGTCATTTGGACAAAAAATCGGGCGCCGCATATGCAGCGCCCTTTTCTATAGGGTGGAGTTTTCAAAAAACCTAAGATTATTTCTTAATCACCATACTTGCAGCACCATAAATGCCGGCATCATTGCCACCTCTGCATGGAAAACCTCCATCTATTACTTTCTAATGATCTTCAGTACGGTATCTCTTTCATCAGGAAGTGGATAAGTAAATACCGGATCATCACCGAATGACACAAAAGAAACGTCTGTGTAAAGTGCCGTATTCCATGCTCCTAACGGCTTCATATCTTTTTCTTAAATTATATTACAACTCAAATTTCTTCTATAGGATTTTCTTTCCAAGAACTTGGACAATATTTACCTTTTTTGACTTTGTTGTATACATTTTATACGAAAAAAGCACCAGCGAAACTGGTGCCTTTCTATCTTACTTATGATTTTTTACATGTTCATGGGTAAACAGATGATCCTGGCAATATTCGTAATTGCCCTCACATTTTGAGCAGTATCTAAATTCCAGATCCGGTGCATCCTTTTCTGTTCTTCCACAAATTGCACATTTATGACGCGGCATATTTTTCATCGCCTGTGCCTGGGCAACCTTTTGCTCGTAAGCTTTACGTCTGTATACTTCCTTTGGTGCCATTCTCTGCACACTGCGGAAGGTAGATGCGTAAATCAAGAAGTTTAATAAGGAAACAAGCGCCATCACTGCATATGCCTTGTTTGCAATAATTCCAAAACTGTATAATCTGTAAATCATTTCATACGAAAGATGCTCTGACATAAATCCTGCTACAATGGTAACTGCAAAATAAATCCCATCAATGATAGCAAGCCATTTCATTTTGATTGGAATGATCCACATAAACAACACCTGCATATTTGGGAACATTGCCGCAAACGCAAAGAACATAGATAAGTTCAGATAGTAAGTACCCATTTCCAGCACCATTCCCCAAACAAGGTAAATGAAAATCGCAGCAACTGCATGCAGTAAAACACCAGTAAAGAAATACAGATTAAATCTGAAGGTTCCCCACTGCCGCTCCAGCATCGTACCAATCGTATAGTAAAAATACAGCGAGATCAAAATCGTAATCAGGCTTCCTGTCGGCGGATAAATAATATAAGTAAAAATACGCCAAATCTGACCGCTAAGAATCGCCGGTGCATTTAAAGACAGCCAGTTTTCATAAATTTCCGGCTTCACCAGTAAAATGACAAAACCTAATGCATATAACATGATAATATAATACATCAGATTCTTAATGGCATATTTTCCAAACTTTTTTTCAAGTTTATTTAATAATTTCATAAGATTTTCCTTTCTAAAAGCTTCAATCTGTGCTAATTATATGTTTTTCCGCCCCTTTTGTCCAGTTATTCCAAAAGCTTCATACTTTTTTTATAAATCTTTTACAAAAAATAGTTTGATTTTCTTAACTATTAGGACTACAATATCATTGGATTTTTATATGTAGTTTTGAAAACTACATTTTATTATTGAAGGAGAAATATATGAACGAACAAATGATATATCGCTTAGGTATTGACATTGGCTCAACAACTGTAAAAATTGCGGTATTAAATGACAATAACGAAATCATATTCTCAGACTACCAGAGACACTTTGCAAACATTCAGGAAACACTGGCAGAGCTTTTGGAAAAAGCAGAAAAGGCTCTTGGCACACTTCGTGTTTATCCTGTGATTACCGGATCCGGCGGTCTGACACTGGCTAATCATTTGGAAGTTCCTTTCGTACAGGAGGTTATCGCTGTTGCGACAGCCTTAAATACATACGAACCGAAAACAGATGTAGCCATTGAGCTTGGCGGTGAGGACGCTAAGATTATTTATTTTGAAGGCGGCAATGTAGAACAGCGTATGAATGGTATCTGTGCCGGCGGTACAGGTTCCTTTATTGACCAAATGGCATCTCTTCTTCAGACAGATGCTTCCGGCTTAAATACACTTGCAAAAGACTATCGTTCTCTTTATACCATTGCAGCTCGCTGTGGTGTATTTGCGAAATCTGATATTCAGCCATTGATCAATGAAGGGGCTACCAGAGAAGATTTGGCAGCTTCTATTTTTCAAGCTGTTGTAAATCAGACTATTTCAGGACTTGCCTGCGGTAAACCAATCCGAGGACATGTTGCATTCCTTGGCGGACCTTTACATTTCTTATCAGAATTAAAGCAGGCCTTTATCAGAACTTTAAATCTGGATGACGAACATGCAATTACACCAGACCACTCTCACCTGTTTGCGGCAGCCGGTTCTGCAATGAACAGCAAATGTGAATCTGCTGTATCTGTATCTCATATGAGAAAACGTCTGGAAGCACACATTCATCTTGATTTTGAAGTTGACCGTATGGATCCTCTTTTTGCTACTGAAAAAGCTTATGAGGACTTTACTGCGCGTCATGCCAAACACAAGGTACATACCCGTGACCTGGCATCTTATGAAGGAAACTGTTACCTCGGTATTGATGCTGGTTCCACAACTACAAAAGTTGCACTTGTTGCAGAAGACGGATCTCTCCTCTACTCCTTCTATCATAATAACAACGGAAGTCCGCTTTATACGACGATCCGTGCCATGAAGGAAATCTATGAAATACTTCCTAAGAAGGCAAAAATCGCTTACTCCTGCTCTACCGGTTACGGTGAAGCGTTGATTAAATCAGCCTTGCAGTTAGATGAAGGTGAAGTTGAAACCGTATCGCATTATTATGCGGCAGCATTTTTCAATCCAAAAGTAGACTGTATTCTTGATATCGGTGGTCAGGATATGAAATGTATCCGCATCAAAGACCGTACCATCGATAAT
>CAZYUZ010000105.1:0-7172 GCA_964650775.1 uncultured Lachnoclostridium sp.
ATTGAGATTCCAAAATATTTATGTACTGCCCATGTAAAACCAGAACAATCAGCCCCATTCGTCAAGCTTGTACCACCCGAAACATAAGGATTCCCTACAAATTGCAATGCATAATTTGCAATTTCCACACCCAGACCACTACCAGAAGCACTTACAGAAGATCCTGAGCTTGATGAATTTTCTTTCTTAGACCCTTCATCCGAAGAACTGTTATTATCTTCTGCTGTTTTGGCTTCTTCCGCTTTTCTTGCCTCTTCTGATTCCAACTGCTTGATCATTGCCGTCTGCTGTTTGATCGTTTCTTTGTAAGACTCAGCCTGCTTTTGTGCTTCTTTTAATTGTGACTCAAAATTTGCTGATTTTGATTTTGCAGAAGAAATTTTTTTATCAAGTTCTGATTTATAAACCATCTGCGCTTCCTGAACTTCTTCCAGTTCCGCCTTCTCCTCTTCCAGCACTGCCTTTGTCTCAGCTACTTTGTCTTTAATCTCTTGATATTCCTTCAGCTTTTCATCATCATAGTCAGAAACATCACGAGCAAAGTCTGCTCTATTTAAAAGGTCAGATATACTTTCGGCTTCAAGAAGCATGCTAATATAATCATTACTGCCTTTCTCATACATGTATTGAATACGGAGTTTCATTGAATTATATTGTTCATCTTCCAATGCCTTAAAATAGTCGTATTCTTCTTGTGCAGCACAAATTTCTTCCTGCTTAATTTCCAAATCAGTCTCCAAAGCTTCCAAAGTCAGCATTGTTTCTACCAAATCTTCATTTAACCCTTTTAATTGTGACTGCACTTCTTTTCGCTTATTTTCAATCGCAGTAATACTTTTATTTACTTCATTTAATTTGTTTTTTGTTTCGGCCTGCTGTTTTTGAACTTCACTGCTGGAAGTAGCCAACGCATTGAAACTACTTCCAAGCGCCAGCACTACTGCCAGCACCAGAAACAAAGTTTTTTTATTCATATGTATTATTATCCGTCCTTTAACCCACATACATTTAGTATATTCCAACCCACGAAAAATGTAAAGAACACTACACATAGAAGTCTATATTTCATTTACATAGCTCTTGATCATCTCCATCATCTTTTTCACAGCCGGCGAAACATAACGGTAATTGTTGACCGCCAGTCCAATTTCCCTGTAACAGTCCTCTTCCATAGGATACCAGTCTACCTTATCACTTTTCCCCATCAAAAGTTCTGGGAGAATACAGATTCCCAGTCCCGCTTCCACCATGGCAATCGTGGACATATCATCTACGACATGGCAATAGGTCGACGGTTCCAGACCATGGTCTTTTAACACTCTCTGGGCATCCCCGTCACAGCTTGACCACTGTGTTACAAAACGCTGATTTTTCATCTCCTCAAATGTAATATATGCTTTGTTCTTCGTCAAAAATCCTTTTGGTACAACACATAAAAGCCTGTCATGATATAGCGGCGTATAATCAAATCCTTCAGAATCTACTGCTGACATAATGCACAGGTCAATGGTTCCGTTTCTCAGCCATTCTACCAAATCCGCATAAGTCCCCTGATAAATTTCGATTCGAATATTCGGAAATTTTTCCTGAAACTTTTTCACGATTTCAGGTACCCACATACTGCACACACTATTAAATCCACCTAGTTTTACAGTTCCGCTTTCCAGCCCCTGAAACGCAGAAATCATCTCCCGCAGACTCTCTTCACTTTTTAAAACTGCACGCACATATGGAAGCAGCAGTTCCCCATGGGTCGTCAACTTCGTTCCCTGTTTTCCTCTGACAAAAAGTGAGAAACCCACTTCCTTTTCCATGCCGGAAACCGCATGGCTGACTGCCGAAGGAGTCATATTCAGCAATACGGATGCTTTTTGAAAGCTTTTTTCCTGTACGACTGTTTCGAAAATTTCATATGTAAATAGAGTCATCTTTATCTCCTTATATCTTTTCCAGTTTTTTAGTTGAATTATTTTCATGTATCACATGAAAATAATGAGTTTTACTTCATCATCAGTTTACTATATTATATTTACATAAGCAAGAACAAGTTCTTCCTCTGGGAGCAACGATTTGTTCAAAAAAACGGTTCGTTGTTCCCGCTTCACATAGAGTTTGATTTTTTTGAACATCAGAAGTTCAAAAATTATTATTAAGCGTTTTATTCACAATTTCATTTATCCTAAAAGTATTCAGAGAAAAAGCACTCCGTTTTTACGAAGTGCTTTTTTTCAACCCTTGATATCTTAGTGAACATTCGTAGTTCACTATGTAAGTATTACTCTGCTGTAACCAGCGGTGTAATTACAATATTTTCCGGTGGAATCCCTGTTTTTCTCGTAATCACATCCTCGATCTGAGCTCTTTGAACATCGGATATTTCCGATTGATTGACCACCACATCCACCTTGGTGTCAGAAATGCTCACCACCACATCCTCAAAACCTTTTGCAGACAACAGCGTCTCCGCACTCGTCTCACGCTCTGAAATATCTGTCAGTTCCAGCATCTGATCAATTGCAGCCTGCTTCTGCGCTTCAGAAACCACCTCGCTGTTGATGATTTCCAGCAAAGATTCCGTGTTCTTTGCCCTTGTCTGGTCTCTGCTCAGCTTTGCTTCTGATGCAAAGGAATAGCCCGCCAGATTACTGCTGGTTAGAACCGCTTCTCCCGGTTCTGTTTCTGAAGCCTCTGCCGTCTCATCTAACACTTCCTCTGTAATCCCTGTAGATGCATAAATATCCTCTGCTGAAATATCCATCTCAATTTCATCTGAGACAATAAGCTCATCTACGGATGCGCTGGTAGCAGCCAGCTGCTCTGAATCAATCATACTGTCAGAATATTTTAAATATCCGGCAATGGCTATCATGACTGCAAGCGCTGTAATAATTAACTGGTTCTTTTTTAAACTTGTTTTCACTTTGAAACCTCCATTTTCATTATACTAATTTTATGAGCATCCAGTCCGAATAATGCTTCAATCGTTTCCTGGATTTGTTTTTTCACAGTCACATTGCCGCCTCCTTCTGCAACTACCAGAATTCCTTTTACAATCGGGGATAATTCCTGCACCACATAGGGAACCTCTGAGCTTCCATACACCGTTTCTCTTTCATTTCTGGAAGTGGTCGTTGTCCGCGTTCCGCCACTGCTGTCCGCTTCCTGCACAAGCTCTTCGGAGACTGATTCATCTTTTTCCACAACAATTCTTCCACTATCTTCATAGGTAATAAATACTTCCACACGTCCTACTCCGGATATTTTCTGTAAAATGTCTTTTAATTGCTGCTCCATTGTGACAGTAGAAGTCATTTCGATCGCAGTAATTTCTGTTTCTTCCGCCCCGCTCGCCTTCTCCGGTACCGGAATTACGATGACAAGCAGCAAAATTCCAACAAGTACGCCAATCAGCAGTTGTTCCTTTTTTAATTTCTTAATCATCCAGCGTTACCTCCACCTGTACCTTTTCAATTTCATTGATGTGAATCGTCTCACTCTCTGCCTCCTGCATCTTTTCACTTTCCCGTCGAAAATTATCACTCTGAACTACAATCTGCTCTTCCAGATTTTCCTGATCCTGCAAAACTTCAGAAACTTTCTGTTCCAAATATGAATCCGCTGAGCCAATCTTTAAAACAGGCTGAAGCACCAGTAAAATCAATAGAAATCCAATAAAAAGCCTCACATACTGCTCGTATTTTGAATTTGGAATCATCTGCATCACAACACTGCTCATCAGCATATATCCCACAAGACTTTTCATCCATTCACTCATCTGATTTCTCCTGTTGTCACACAGACAATTGCGATGGTCAGCAAAAACATGGCACATACAGTAAATAAAAGCTTTACCAACAGCCCAATCCCCTCTCCCATCTGTCCAATCGCACCTGTCAGACGTTTATCAGATACCGGTTCCGCAACTGCCGCAAGAAGCTGATAAAATACCACATAACATGCCACTTCCACTACAGGAATCAGACAAATAGAAATGAGCATGATTGCCGCCACTGCACCGATTCCATTTTTCAGCAGAGCACCGGAGCCCAATATCACATCCGTCACATTCTGCGCAACATTTCCAATATTTCCAAGACTGGATACCCCTTTACTAAATACAGTGTGTTTCATTTCGTCAACTGCAGGAGAAATCATCCCCTGAATCAGCTGCAGCCCTGCCGTCACTCCAATCATTGCTTTGGAAGTCCAAAGAATCAGTTTTTTTAATACTTCCCTTCCTTTTGAAAACCATTCTTCTTTATTTAGATATCCCAGCATGGAGAATAACACATAACATCGGATTGCCGGCAGCAAAAACACTTCCACCAGCTTTTGCAGATAATAAATCAACATTAGAAACCCTTCATAATAAATGACCGCACTTGTCCGATAAGCACTGACTGCTGCTGCCATCAAATATGCCGGCATCAATACCTGCATAAAATCAATTAAATCTCCAATCACCTGTTCCGTCAGTGCATAGCAGGTTCCAAAAGATTTCATCATAATGAGAAAAAGGAGCAGAAAAATCATGTAAAATCCCATATCTGAAATCTGCCGGTTTCGAAAAGCTTTTGCGATGGTAGCAAGAACTGCTGCCGATACGATCAAAAGAAGTAAATATCCGATGGTACGTCCGTGACTCTGCAGCTGCTCCAGCACGACATTTCCCAGCGTTTCAAACCAATGTATCGGAGAAAACAATCTGCCACTTTCCATTGTTTCCTGAACCATCTCACCAAAGCCAACCTCTTTTCCCATAATCTGTTCAAGGATTGTCTCGATTTCCCCATAATCCACTTCATTTTTCATGCTCATCCTCCCAGAAAATGATCAATGGTTTCCAAAAGAGAGGTCATGATCGGCATACAAAGCACCAAAATACTCAGCTTTCCAAAAAGTTCTACCTGAGATGCCAGCGTGCTGGCACCGGCATCCTTGCACAAATCTGACGAAAATTCTGACAAATAGGTAATCCCAATAATCTTGATCAGAATTTTAAAATAAGAACCATAACCAGAAACATATGCCTGTAAAAACTGAAGCTCCGCTACAATGGTCTCCAATTTCAAAAGTGCTGACAGACCAAGAAAAATCCCTGCTGCAAGCAGAATCCATACAGCATATTCCGCTTTGATCGTTTTTACCCACGCCGCTAAAATTGCCGCTGCCACCCCTATCGCTGCGATTTTAATCATGAATTCCCTCCTATAAATCAAACAAGCCCTGCATTGTCTCAAACAGCTCCAAAACATATGGCAGCACCCAGAAAAGCACCACCAAAAGCCCCGCCAGACTGACAAGATGTCCCAAATCATCTCTGCCGCTGTTTTTTAGCAGCTGACAAAGAATCGATACCAGAATTCCAACCGCTGCAATCTTAAACAAAATCCCTACACTCATACACGCATCCTCAAATGATCAGCAGAATCAAAAATGCTCCTGCTGTTATCCCCATGGTCTGATATAATTTCCCTTTTACTTCCTGCTGTTCCTTCGCAAGCCTGATGGCTTCTTCTGTCTGTAGAATTACAAGATTCAAATTTTCCGTCTGCATTGCAAGGTCCAGATATCCAAGACTGCCGCGAAGCATTTCCAAAAGTTGTCCATCCTCTTTTGCCACCCCTTTTTTATGCAAAAGCTTTTCCGTCATTTCTCCCCAGACCGTCTCGAAATTACCGGAATCCTTCGCTTCCAGCCTCTCAGATACTTCCTTTAAAAACGAAGAAAATGGTTCTTCGATACGTTCCGCCACATTACCAAAAGCTTCCGATAGCGTTGCTCTGTGAAACCTCAGTTCGCCTTGCAGGAAAATGACCATTCGCTTGAATTCTTTTAATCGTTTTACCCGTTCACTCAATTCCTCTGCTTTCAAAAATCCAATGGTTGTGGCAGAAACCATCAAAAACAGGCTGCCGATAAATTTTAAATACATGATTCTTCCTCCCACAGAATTTCAAATTCTCTGCCATAAATGCTGGTGACAATTCCGGGTGTTTTTCCCTGTTTTAGAAGAATATACCGTTCAAATACTTTTTCTTTTACCAAAGCATCAAAGCCCGGCTTTTCAAAAAAATCTTTCATGCATTCTCCATGCAGTGTTGCAAGCACTTTACAGCCACAACGCAGTGCATTCTCTATGGACCCTACATCTGCTGTTCCAATCTCATCCACTGCCAGCACTTTAGGTGCCATAGAACGCAGCATCATTTCCATACCCAAAGCTTTAGGACAGCCGTCCAACACATCTGTGCGTATTCCAAGATGATGACTTGGAATTCCGCGATAGGTACCTGCAATTTCAGACCTCTCATCCACAACCCCAACAGTTACCGGAGGATATTCTGCACTTCCATCAGAAAACAAACGGATGATATCCCTCAAAAGCGTTGTCTTCCCACAACCGGGAGGAGAAATCATCAACACATGACAGGGGGTTTTTTCTTCATAAAAGTATCTCTGCCAGAGTTCTGCGCAGCCTCGCACCGGATGCGCGATGCGAATATTCAATGCAGAAATATATTTCAATGTCTGAATTCCCTGGGCAGTCATAACTGCTCTTCCTGCCAGTCCTATTCGATGACCGCCTGCTATCGTCACATATCCTCTGCTGATTTCCTCCTCAAAGGCATATCCGGAATATCCGCAGGCAGCATCTATAATTCCCCTGATATCTTTCAGCGTTACCTCTATCTCTATCAAATGTTCCTGACCGGTTTCTACTAAAATGATTGGTGCGCCTGCCCGAATCCTGATTTCCTGCAGTCTTTCAAAATTTATATTTAATTTTTCTATTTTCTGTCTGATTTTTTCACTAAACAGCTGCAAAATCTGCTCTTTTAGCATCTTGTCCTCACCTCTTTGTGAAGTATATGAGTATAGAAATAAAAAAAGAACCCACAGTTTTCACTGTGAGTTCTCATTTTTATTTCATAAATCGCATTATTCTGCTTTTACATCCTTCATAGAGAAGCTGATTCTGCCCATCTTATCTTTTCCAAGACAAACAACTGTTACGTTGTCACCAAGTGTCAGAACGTCTTCTACGCGGTTGATTCTTTCTTTAGAAATCTTGGAAATGTGAACCATACCTTCTTTTCCTGGAGCAAATTCAACGAATGCACCGAATTCTTTGATGCTTACAACTTTGCCCTTGAAGATCATGCCTTCTT
>CAZYUZ010000106.1:0-7154 GCA_964650775.1 uncultured Lachnoclostridium sp.
ATCGGTGTTTACGAACGTAACATCCTTGGACATCTTTGCACAGCAGTTCTTCCATACTCACAGGCACTGAGCCGCTTCCCAGCACACTTACAGCAGCTGGATATGGAATCTAACGGTAAATCTGTCAACAGATTTGGCGAACCAGTGAACTATGTAACAGGTCCAGTGATCTTTGGTGAACCAGGAACAAACGGACAGCACTCCTTCTATCAGTTACTCCACCAGGGAACTGACATCGTGCCATTACAGTTCATCGGATTCAAAGACAACCAGTGCGGTATGGACATCGACATTCAGGACAGCACAAGCCAGCAGAAACTCTGTGCAAACGTAGTTGCTCAGATCGTAGCTTTCGCATGTGGCAAAGATGATACAGACCTGAACAAGAAATTCGAAGGCGGACGTCCATCCAGCATCATCATTGGTGATCAGTTAAACCCGGCATCTATGGGTGCTTTACTTGCTCACTATGAAAACAAGATCATGTTCCAGGGCTTCACATGGAATGTAAACAGTTTTGACCAGGAAGGCGTACAGCTTGGTAAGGTATTAGCGAAGAAAGTTCTTGCACATGAAACAGATGGCGCATTAAAAGAATACAGCGCATTATTAAACATCTAATTAAGAGATGATTGGCGGGACGGGGGCAACCTCGTCCCGTTTTTTAGAAATCCTCGGCTATATTGGCGGCAGTAAAAAAATGACATCGGGGGATTTGCAAATGTTAACAGATTTCGTAACAGGATATGATCACATAGGGATTCCCCAAAATGCTATGAAGAAGCGTTAGCAGCTGTTTTGTTATGATATCTGCAGAATTGCTATAATATTTTAGGAGAATAAAATATGAAAATTTCGATTTTAGAACGTGACAGTCTCGGACTTGACGTGGATATGTCCGAAATAGAAAAACTCGGTGAAGTGACTGTATATCCAGCCACAACTGTAGAAAATGCCGTAGAGCATATCGGTGATGCCGATATCATCATCGCAAACAAACTGCCGCTGAACGCAGAAACATTAAAAGGAGCAGTGAATTTGAAATTCGTAGCCCAGACAGCGACAGGAACCAACAACGTGGATTTTGCCTACACCAATGCAGCCGGCATCAAAGTGGCCAACGTGCCAAGCTATTCTACAGATTCCGTGGCGCAGCACACCTTTGCGCTGCTGTTATATTTGGTAGAAAAAATGCGTTTCTTTGACGATTATGTAAAAAATGGTACTTACAGCAGAAGTAACTGTTTCTCCTGTCTGGATATGATTTACCCTGAAATCGCAGGTAAGACTTGGGGAATCATCGGAATGGGCGCTATCGGGCAGAAGGTTGCGCAGATTGCGACTGTATTTGGTTGTAAAGTGATTTGCTATTCTGCATCCGGCAGGACTTATGATATACCTTATGAACAGGTGGATTTCGATACCTTACTTGCAAAATCAGACATTTTGTCAGTTCATGCACCATTAAATGAACATACAAAAGGTCTGATGAACTATGATGCATTCTGTAAGATGAAAGAATCTGCGTATTTTATCAATGTAGGACGAGGTCCGATTGTAGTGGAAGAAGATTTGGCGCGCGCACTGGAAGAGGACCAGATTCGTGCAGCCGGATTAGATGTTCTTTGTGTAGAACCGATACCAATTGACAATCCATTGTTAAAATTTAAAGACAGCAGTAAGATTATTATCACACCACATGTTGCCTGGGCAACCAGTGAGGCGCGCCAGAGATGTGTGGATGTGGTAACGGATAATATCAAAGCCTTCCTGCGCGGTGAAGAGCAGAATATTGTTAAGGGATAAACTATGGGGTTAAATATTATTTTTGAAGATGAGCACATTCTCGTGGTAAAAAAAGATGCGGGGATTCCGGTACAGGCTGGAAAGATGCGTATCATGGATTTACAGGGACTCATCAAGAATGAATTATATAGGAGAAACCGAAAAGGCGGAGAACCTTATCTGGGACTGATTCACAGACTTGATCAGCCGGTAGAGGGTGTGATGGTATTTGCAAAAACACCGTTTGCTGCGGGACATTTGAGCGAACAGGTGACGGATGGTCGCATGAAAAAGCATTATCTGGCATTATTATGTGGAAAACCTTCCGAAGATTCCGGCAAGCTTGTGGATTATCTTCTAAAAGACGGACGTACCAACACGTCTTCTGTAGTTACAGAGTATACAAAGGATGCGAAACGCTCTGAGTTAAATTATAAAGTATTAAAACGGGAAGAGCTGACGACACTTGTAGAAGTGGAGCTTCTGACCGGTCGTCACCATCAGATTCGCGTGCAGATGGCAAATGCAGGCTGGCCGCTTTATGGGGATACCAAATATAATCCGCAATTTCAGAATATCACAGAGCATGTGCAGACCGCGCTTTGTGCCTATAAATTATCGTTTGTTCATCCAAAAAGCAAAAAAATCATGGAATTTTGCATAGAACCTGAGAATTCCCTGTTAAAGCAGGCGTAACTTTCTTGACGGAGTCAGCGGTTTTGTTATACAATGGACGTTAGATTTTAACCGTATTCGGTAGAAGTGCGTGCAAAGATCTTGTGCGAAAATATAGAAATAGAGGAGAAAAATCATGGCAAAGGATAAAAAATTAGTAGAAGGCATTACTTCTATGGATGTTGATTTTGCCCAGTGGTATACAGACGTTGTAAAAAAAGCAGAACTCTGTGACTACACAAGCGTAAAAGGCTGTATGGTTATCAAACCGGCAGGCTATGCAATCTGGGAAAACATTCAGAAAGAATTAGACAGAAGATTTAAGGAAACAGGCGTACAGAACGTATACCTTCCAATGTTTATTCCGGAAAGTCTTCTCCAGAGAGAAAAAGATCATGTAGAAGGTTTCGCACCGGAAGTAGCATGGGTTACTCACGGCGGTCTGGAACCACTTCAGGAAAGAATCTGTGTAAGACCTACATCTGAAACATTATTCTGCGATTTCTATGCAAAAGAAATTCAGTCTCACAGAGATTTACCAAAGGTATACAACCAGTGGTGTTCCGTAGTTCGTTGGGAAAAGACAACACGTCCTTTCTTACGTTCCCGCGAATTCTTATGGCAGGAAGGTCATACAGCACATGCAACAGCTGAAGAAGCAGAAGAAAGAACAGTACAGATGTTAAACGTTTATGCGGACTTCTGTCAGGATGTTTTAGCAATCCCTGTTGTAAAAGGCGTAAAAACTGACAAAGAAAAATTCGCAGGTGCATTAAGAACTTATACCATCGAATCCTTAATGCATGATGGTAAAGCGCTTCAGTCCGGTACAAGCCATAACTTTGGCGATGGCTTTGCAAAAGCATTTGGCGTTCAGTATACAAACAAAGAAAATAAATTAGTGCCTGTACATCAGACTTCCTGGGGTATGACAACACGTATGATCGGTGCCATCATCATGGTTCACGGTGATGATTCAGGTCTTGTATTACCACCAAGAATTGCACCGATCCAGACAATGATCGTTCCAATTGCAATGCACAAAGAAGGTGTTCTTGAAAAAGCAGAAGAACTTAAGAATAAACTTTCAGAACTTTACAGCGTACAGTTAGATGATTCAGACAAGTCTCCGGGATGGAAATTCTCTGAACAGGAAATCAAAGGTATCCCAACTCGTATCGAAATGGGACCAAAAGATATCGAAAACAATCAGTGTATCGTTGTTCGCCGTGATACAAGAGAAAAGATCGTTGTATCATTGGATGATATTGAAACAAAACTTGGTGAAATCTTAGAACAGATGCAGGAAGATATGTTCCAGAGAGCACTTGCTCACAGAGAAGAACATACTTACGATGCAACAGCATATGATGAATTCTGCAAGATCGCTGAAGAAAAACCAGGCTTCATCCGCGCAATGTGGTGTGGAGATCAGGCTTGCGAAGACAAGATTAAAGAAGAAGCAGGCTGCACAAGCCGTTGTATGCCGTTTGAACAGAAAGAACTTTCTGATAAATGTATCTGCTGTGGAAGACCAGCAAAGAAAATGGTTTACTGGGGCAAAGCATACTAGGAATTATCGGGACGGCAATTGGCCGTCCCTTTTTGTATCTTTTTACATTATCTATTCCATGAAATGGGGTTTTCATTATGAAAAAAATTAAAATAGAAATGCCACAGGACGTGCGGGAGATTATAAACACATTGGAAAATGCAGGCTTTGAGGCTTTTGCCGTAGGCGGCTGTGTCCGTGATGCGGTTCTGGGGCGTGTTCCGGCAGACTGGGATATTACGACTTCTGCCATGCCGGAGGAAGTCAAAGCTCTTTTTAGCAGAACCATTGATACCGGAATTCAGCATGGAACCGTCACTGTTATGATGGACCATGTAGGTTATGAAGTAACGACCTACCGCATTGACGGTGAATATGAGGATGCTCGCCATCCGAAGGAAGTATCCTTTACTTCCAACCTGGTAGAGGATTTAAAGCGCCGTGATTTTACAATCAATGCCATGGCTTATAATGACAGAGCCGGGATTGTCGATGAATTTGACGGTATTGGAGATTTGGAAAAGGGAATCATCCGCTGTGTCGGAGAACCTTGTGACCGTTTTGGTGAAGATGCTTTACGTATGCTCCGCGCGGTGCGCTTTTCCGCCCAGCTGGGCTTTGCTATCGACGAAGCGACAAAGGCAGCCATCAGTGAGCTTGCTCCAAATCTGGAAAAAATCAGTGCGGAACGTATTCAGGTAGAGCTTGTAAAGCTTCTCACCTCAGACCATCCGGACTTTCTGCGAGCAGCTTACGAAACCGGCATTACGGCAATTGTTTTGCCAGAGTTTGATGCCCTTATGAAATGTGAACAGAATGATGCACTTTATGAAGGAAGTGTGGGAGAACATACCTTAAAGTCTTTCCAATATGTTGAAAACGACAAGGTTCTTCGTCTGACCATGCTCTTTCATGATTTTGGAAAACCAATGACTTATTCCAGAACCGAAGAAGGGGTTACCAGATTTTTCGGACATCCGGATATCAGTTCAGAGATGTCTCGCGAAATCTTACGTCGATTGAAGTTTGACAATGACACAACAGATAAGGTGAAGAAATTAACGGCGGTTCATGATCTGTTTATTAAAAATGCACCGAATCGCGTGCGCCGCGCCATGTCAAAGGTGGGGAAAGATTTATTTCCATATTTCTTAAAAGTACGCAGGGCAAACATCCTTGCATGGAAAGAAGAGGCGCAGAAATCTGCGCTGGCAGATTTGCAGGAGCTTGAAAATATTTATCTGGGAATCTTAGACCGCAGCGAATGTGTCTGCATCAAGGAACTGGCAGTAGACGGCAAAGATTTGTTGTCTGTTGGTGTTAAGCAAGGTAAACAGATCGGAGAAATTTTATCAGACCTTCTGGAAGTTGTCCTTGAGGAACCTGAGAATAATAACAAAGAAACATTACTTGCCTATGTACGGGAAAACTGTCTTTCCTAAAATTGGTATCTTAAGATAAATGGCATGTTTTATCCCCGAATCTCATATGATGAAAAGAATCTGAAATATATGAGAAACGGGGGATTCTTTTGAACGAAAATGCGCTAGAAGTATTGGAACAATACGACCTGGAAGTGAAACGAAGCTGGAGAGGTCGCGGTGTCTATTTTCTTGATACTTCCATGGGTTTACATCTATTAAAGGAACACAGAGGGTCGGAGGAAAAGTTAGAAAAGCTCTGGCAGCTTTTGGACTCTTTAGAAACTATCCAGTTCTTTCAGACAGATATTCCTGTGCGGGCAAGAGAGGGGCAGTTCATTGTAAAAGATGGAGAAGAAAATTCTTACATTCTAAAGAAATGGCGGGATGGAAGAGAATGTGACCCGAGAAGTGAACTGGATGTGTGCCGCACTATGGAAGGTCTGGGGATCTTACACAATCAGGCGAGAGAACTCTGGGAATTTGACTCTGCAGAGCAGAGAGCAAAATACGAGGGGAGCAATCTCATCGAGGAAATGGAAAAACATACCAGAGAGTTAAAAAAGGTCCAGACATTTATTCGCAGGAAACAGAAGAAAAGTGATTTTGAGTCGGCTTATCTGACGGTAATTCCGGAGTTTTTAAAGCACGCATCGGAAATTACAGAGAAAATGAAGGATACCGGGTATGATGAGCTGAGGGCGCAGGCATTTTTACAGGGCAGAATCTGCCATGGAGAGTATATGCAGCATAATGTGCTGTTTGACCGTTCGAAGTTAATCATCACAAATTTTGAGCATGCGCATCTGGATCTGCAGTGTATGGATGTGGCGTTGTTTCTTCGAAAAATTATGGAAAAGCAGGGTTGGAGAAGTGCTCAGGGAGAAAGGTTTTTGCATGCCTATGAAATTATCTGTCCGCTTGGAGAGCGGGAACGAATGATACTGGCACTTCGTCTGGCTTATCCGGAAAAATTATGGAAGCTTGCGAATCATTATTATCATACGAACAAAGCATGGATTCCGGCGAAAAATCTGGAAAAATTAAAGACTTTTGTGAACCAGCAAAAAGAGCGCGAACGGTTTGTGAAACGTGTGCTTTTGTGATAAAACACCAAATCACCAGAGAAGAGGAATGAGAAATGGAAAAATATACTTATGAGAAGTTATTAAACATTATTGCGGTGCTTCGAAGCGATCACGGATGTCCGTGGGATCGCGCCCAGACCCATGAATCGATGGTGAAATGTTTATACGATGAATGTGAGGAAGTGGTGGAAGCCATAAAAAATAAAGATGATGATAATCTATGTGAAGAGCTTGGAGATGTACTTCTGCAGGTTCTTCTTCATGCTCAGATTGCCACAGAAGAAGGTCGTTTTACCATGGATGATGTGGTGGACGGACTTGCAAAAAAGATGGTACGAAGACACCCTCATGTCTTTGGAAATGCCCCGGCAGCCGCCACTGCGGAAGAGGGTCTGGCTCAGTGGAAAGCCATCAAAGAGCAGGAAAAAGCAGAGAAAGAAAAGCGCAGAAAAAATCGAGAAGAAAATCATTAAGATTTCACTAAATTCCTTGACAAACATTGGGAAAAAGGCTATAACAGAAGTCAGCATGTTAAGTGCATTGAAGACTAGATTATATAGGAGGAGTTATCCATGAACAAGACAGAATTAATCGCAGCTATCGCTGAAAAAACAGAATTATCTAAAAAAGACG
>CAZYUZ010000107.1:0-7112 GCA_964650775.1 uncultured Lachnoclostridium sp.
GTAATGTATTTAACCGATGTACCGGTTCTCCATATGAATTCTGTTTTGGTGCTCCTGTCAGCCCCAATGGATAAATATGATAAAATACTGCCTCATCATACCATGCCATGCTTCTTTCCCCCTAGTTTCTAAAATATACCAGTTTATTTTATATTACTGTCAATAAACTGTCAATCTGACGGACATTTTCTAAGAAAAATAATAGACAACCGTTGTTTATCCGTCTATAATAGAATAAACGAAACTGCTAATAATGTCCACCAACTTTTTCCACCATATGGCGGATAAACAACTTTTTGACAAAATCGTCGTTTTATTGGAGGTTTCTATGGATAAAAGAATTGAAAAAACTCAAAAAGCAATAAAAGAGGCCTTTATGGAGCTTCGTACCAAAAAGCCTTTGGAAAAAATTTCAGTCAAGGAATTGTGCGACATCGCATATATCAATAAATCAACCTTTTATTCCCATTATGAAGATATTTACGCATTGTCCGATGCAATCGAGCAGGAAATTGTCCTCTCAATCATTTCAAGCATTCCTAAGGATTTAGATTATACCTTTCAAAATCCGGAGGTATTTACCAGAGAAGTCACACTGGCATTTATTAACTATATGCCGCAGATCACAATTATATTTTCCGGCAAAAATCAAAGTCATCTGGCAAGCCATTTGGAAAAAATCATCAAGAAACTGATTTATTCAAAATATCCCGATTACAAAAATAATATCGAAGGAAATATTTTACTCTCTTACTGCATTCACGGTGCCTACAATGCAAGCCTTAGCAATCCGGATGCAGATACCGAAACCATCATTCGTGTTTTAGAAAAAGCAGTCAAAGCATTGGCACCTTTATATTAAACAAAATCCCTTCCGGTTCCGGAAGGGATTTTATGCTTTTCTGAAATCAAAAATTACAGCTTGAACAATGTGTTTAATAATCCGCGTCCTAAGGATGCGCCTACATTGCCGCCCAGCTTCTTCCCAAAGCTTCCTCCAATAGAGTCCCCAATGTTCTTTCCGATTTCACGACCAATGGTACCTGTTGCACTGCTTGCAACGCTCTTTACGGCACGTTTTACTTGTTTTTCTTTTGCAGCTTTTTCTTTCTCTGCTGCTTTCTTTGCCGCTTCCTCTTCTTTGAGGCGCTGCTTTTCTGCCGCTTCAATTTCTTTCAAGCGTTGTTTTTCCGCTGCCGCTTCTTCTTTCAGGCGTTGTTTTTCCGCTGCTTCTGCCTGTTCTTCTGCTGCTACTTTCTTTGTTAAGCATTCATATGCAGATTCACGATCCAGCTCCTGTGTATATTTTGTATAAAGTAAGTTGTTTACAATTTCAGATTTTCTTATTTCATCATCCAGAGCACCCATCTGGCTCTGTGGTGGTAAGATTGTACACTGTTTTACAACTGTCGGAATACCTTTTTCATCCAGCACAGATACAAGCGCTTCACCAATACCAAGCTGAGATAATACTTCAAATGTGTCAAATTCCGGATTTTCACGGAAGGACTGGGCTGCCGCTTTCGCAGCTTTCTGTTCCTTTGGTGTGTACGCACGAAGGGCATGCTGTACTTTATTACCAAGCTGTCCTAAAACATCATCCGGAATATCCGCAGGGTTCTGTGTAATAAAGTAAATACCAACACCTTTCGAACGAATGAGTTTTACAACCTGTTCGATTTTATTAAGTAATGTCTTAGACGCATTTTCAAATAATAAATGAGCTTCATCAAAGAAGAATACCATCTTTGGCTTTGGTCTGTCTCCTGCTTCCGGAAGTGTTTCAAAAAGCTCTGCCATCATCCAAAGCATAAATGTAGAATACATATTTGGATTGTTGATCAGCTTCTGGCAGTCTAATACCTGAATTGCACCTTTGCCACTGCAGTCTGTACAAAGCCAGTCTGCAATGTTCACTGCAGGTTCACCAAAGAACTGATCGCCGCCTTCAGCTTCCAGTGCTACGACAGATCTAAGAATCGCTGCAAGACTCTGTTTTGCCATGTTACCGTATTCCATTGCATAATCTTTTGCATGATCAGATACATACTGAATCATGGAACGTAAATCTTTGGTGTCCAGTAATAATAAGCCTTCATCATCTGCGATTTTAAAGATAATTGTTAAAATATCAGACTGTGTATCATTTAAATCTAAAATTCTGCTAAGAAGCAATGGTCCCATTTCAGAAATGGTTGCACGAAGAGGCATACCCTTTTCGCCGTAAATATCCCAGTACGTTGTAGGATAAGAGGAGAAATCGAATCCTTCTGCTGCAAGTCCCATTTCATCCACACGTTTTTTTACAGTGTCGCTTTCTGTACCGAGCATACACATTCCTGCAAGGTCACCTTTGACGTCTGCCAAGAATACCGGTACGCCGGCATCACTAAAGGATTCTGCCAATACCTTTAAAGTAACCGTCTTACCTGTACCTGTTGCCCCTGCAATCAGACCATGGCGATTTGCCATTTTCGGATAAATATATACTTTTTCATCGCCGGAATTCCCGATCCAAATTTTACCGTCATAATACATAAAAATTCCCCCTAGATGCGAACTTTTCCAACCATTTTTTTCACTGGTACAGATTCACCAACACGTACACCTGGTTTGTGTGCATCTGCAGGATAAAGAATTGCATAGCCGCCTGTTGTTAAGACAAACTTGGCAGCTCCTTCCATATCTTTGTAGAATTCTACATCTCTTTCCGGAATATAAGCTTCGCTTACTTCCATGATTGTCACTGGTGCGATTTCGATGCTTTCTTTTCCTTCTACCACGTACTGAATATCTACATAATTTTTATGAGATTCAAAACGTGCTTTGTCCGGTTCTTTGGAATCATATTTCTGAACCAAAAGATAAAAATCATCATTGATAATATGCTTTCCAAGTTCCATTTCGTCAAAGTTTACATTTTCCATGTAAGCAAGTGCTTCTGCCAGTTTTTCCTGTAATGTTTTCATTGTATCTTTCCCCCTATACGCAATCTTTATATACGATTTCTCCGTTAATGATAGTATATAACGTTTGGGTAAAAATCTCCATAGGATTTCCTGAAAAGATTGCGATATCTGCGTCTTTTCCGACTTTCAGACTTCCCACCCTGTCATCTACTCTGCAAATTCGCGCCGGATAAATCGTCAGCGCTTTCAGTCCTTCTTCTAGCGACAGTCCTTTTTTCACTGCAAATCCCGCGCAAAGTGGCAAATACTGGATCAATGCCACCGGGTGGTCAGTTGTAATCGCAAATAATACCCCTGCCTCCTGCAAAGTTTTGCAAGTCTTAAAATCCATGTTCTGAACCTCCAGCTTCGAACGGGAGGTCAGGTCTGTTCCTGCAATCACCGGAAATCCTGAGACTTTTATTTCGTCTACGATCAGGTGGCTTTCCGTTCCGTGATCGATGGTAAGATCTACATCAAACTCCTTGGCAATTCTGATTGCAGTCAAAATGTCATCTGCCCTATGGGCATGGGCTTTCATTGGTATTTCTTTATTCAACACCAGAATCCACGGTTCCAGTTCAAAATCCTCAGCGGTAATATTTCCATTTTCTTTATCCTTTTTATATTGCACTGCCTGATGTAATGTATTTCGAAGCATTGCAGCAATGCCCATTCGAGTAGACGGATAAACATTTTGATCTCCATAAGTCGTTTTTGGATTTTCCCCAAAGGCTACCTTCATTGCCGCGGGGTGTTTTACGATCATATTGTCGATACATCGTCCCTGGGTTTTCATAAATACAAACTGACCGCCAATCACATTAGAGCTTCCGGGACCTGCCATTACAGACGTAATTCCGGCTTCGATCGCGTCATGGAATGCAGGATCCATGGGATTGATTCCGTCGATTGCACGTAAAGTTGCGGTGGAAGGATTGGTCGCTTCATTGCTGTCATCCCCAATCGCACCCCATTTCTCTTCTGTGATTCCTATATGGGCATGAGAATCAATGAGCCCAGGCATCACCCAGGCTCCATGAACATCCAATATTTCTTCTTTTTCTATGTTTGGAAGGGCAGACATTGATCCTACTTCTTTGATTTGTTTTCCTTCGATACGAACAAAACCGTTATCAATCGGCTCTCCTTCCATTGTGAGGATTTTTCCATTGATAATAAGCATTCTACCGTTACTCCAATCTTAAGAATTCACTTCTAGTATGTGCAAAATAGATATAACTATGTAACGATTTCCTGCCACCACATCTCCAATTGGCTCCATTGTTAAATCTGCGCCTGTATAATTCAGCACTTCGCCGCCAGCTTCACGAACTATCTTCTATATCTTTAAATTATCAACCATCATTTTCTCCTGCACTTTCCGTTGTTGAAATATAACGTGTATAAATTTCTACATGGTCATAAATACATCGCCAGCTGCTGGTAGAACCTGCCGTAACACAAATGTACGGAGTCCCATTTTCGGATAACTGATAACTTACTGCACAGCTTCCGGACTGCTGTACAAATCCAGTCTTTGCTCCAAGCACTTCACCATCGGTATCCTTATCTTCGATTCTGCGTAAAAACCAGTTAGAAATGATGATTCCTTCCGGATGTTCTGTCGTTGGCGTGGTCGTATAACATTTCGTAGCCAGCACTTCTCTGCAAAGTTCGTTCTCCAACGCTGCCTTCATAATCACTGCCATATCATAAACGGTACAATAGTGGTTTTCATCATAGAGACCTACACAATTGGTAAAATGAGCACTGTCCGCAAGACCCAGTTCCTCAAGCTTTTCATTCATCAAATCAACAAAGGCTTCGTGAGAACCTGCTACATAGGTTGCCAGTCCCACTGCCGCATCACCGCCAGACGGTAAGATCGTTCCGTAGAACAAATCACGTACCGGTATCTGTTCACCAACCAGAAATCCTACATTGCTGCAGTCATTTGAAAAAGAATAATCTGTAATATCGATTGTCATTGTAAATGTATCATCCAGCTGTTCTTCCGTAATATGTTCCGCTGCTACGAGAATGGTCAGCACTTTTGTCATGGAAGCCGGAGAAATTCTTTCCTTTGCTCCTTTTGATGCAACAATCAGGTCTGTACTTTCATCAATCAAAATCGCATGAGTACTGATGACATTTTCACTGTAAATCGTCTTCGTATCTTCCGTAGACTCAAATTCGTAGACTGGCTGCACTTCCGGAATTTCCTGCGACACCTCCGGAAGTTCACTCTCAATTTGATCAACTACAGTTGCTTCCACCTCCTGCGCCTGCTGTTCAGCTTCAGCTTCTGCCTTGCGCGCTGAAATCGTAGAAATAATTATGATCACAGCCAGAAACACACTGAAACACACACCTAACCGCATGATTCTGCGTCGTCTGATACGCCGCTTTCTCTCAAGCATCATACGTTTTTTTCTCTTCGCCCGACGGGCAAGATATTCTTTATCATCTATATTATTTGAATAATGTTCCATAGTAATCCTTCTGTTAATAAATTGTTACAATTTTCTTACTAAAATAATATATCCTTTATTCCATCTATTTACAATATCAAAATATAGCAATTTTTCATTTGTTCCATTATCTTCCTCCTGCTTTCATATAGATGGTTTGTAATAGGGAAATATAGATGCCAGATGTCAAATAATAATAAATGCCGATGCCAGAATATAATCCTGACATCGGCAGATAGATTCATAACTTTCAGCAGTCATAGACTGCTCATTTTCATTGTAGTTTATTCAAACTCTATAATAAAGTCTATATTTTGTAACGCCGTGTTTTATTTTGTGCTACATATTGTATAGTAATTATTTGAATTCTATGGATTATTTTGTTTTGGGGTGGTTTTTGCAACCAAAGTGCAGCCGAAAGCTACTATTACATATTCTCAACTGCTATAAAGAATTCTTCTTTTGATTCCACAAAACGATATGGTTCATATTCTCCATATGCAGAAGGTCTACTAATAGTCACAAGTTGTATTTTCTCATAACCCACTTTTTCTTCAATACTTCTTTTAAACTCTGAAAGATGTTTTCCATGTGTTGTTTTCAATGCAACACAACCAACATCATCAATGTTCTTCGCAATTAAATAACACATGTTCCAACTCCTCCTTAAAATCTTGTTCTGTCTGGATTTTAGCACTTTCATACTTTTTGCGCAACTGCAATCCGATTTCATTTTTATAGTGCTTTTTATAAATATATTTATGCAGCCAGTTATTAAACTGTCTATCATAATAAGTATTGTATTGAATTTCGATTGGATAATGGTGTCCATCTACCTGATAGTATACATGGATTCCACGATAACCATCATCGTTTGCTTTTCCTTGAGACAAATCTGCAACTCTCAATTCCTGAATTTCACTTAAAGCCAATACATCCTCATAATTATCACACAGCGAACGGAACCCCAGTAAATCATCAAATACTTTTCTTGCCTGATGATCTGGGTAATATCGATGATATTTCAAAATCGAAGACTGAACACTTTTAACACGATAGTCAAGAGCCAAATCATGTAATTCCTCAAATTCATCATACCATGCATTGACTTTTACCAATTCATCAAAGATTTGCTCTTTTTCAAAATAATGTAAATTCTTTTTCAAATTGATTCCAAGTTCAGATTTATATGATAGTCTTGACAATAATTCTATGGTTAATCCATCTCTCTGTAGAATATTAGACATACAAAGACACTCCTTCTTTCTGAACATTCGCATAAAATGGATAATTAGCAATCCATTTCATAAAATGTTCTTCATTTTTAGCAACTGGTTTAATATTCAAATCATGATCCAAATTATAGTCATACGTCAAGTCAGAAAGCCGATGCTGATACTCCTTGATTTCCATATCAGACATATCTAATAGAATCATAATATCCACATCAGAATCCGCGGTATAATCGCCTCTAGCATAAGAACCATATAAAATAATCTGCTTAACATGAGTTCCATATATCTTATGTATCTCAGCCACATAACTTTCAAGCAAATTCCGCATTGCCTGTAACATATCATCACATCCTTTGAATATTTATATTATAGCCATTTTTTAACTATTCGGCAACGCTAACATTTAGAACTCATAAGAGATTAACGACCTACTCCCAACATCTTTCTTTGTCCAT
>CAZYUZ010000108.1:0-7110 GCA_964650775.1 uncultured Lachnoclostridium sp.
CCGTGTTCCGGTATTAAACGGACATACAGCAGCTGTATTTGTAAAATTCCGTAAGAAACCAACAAAAGAACAGCTGATCGAAAAAATCGTAAACTTCAAAGGTTTTCCACAGGATGCAGAGCTTCCAAGTGCTCCAAAGCAGTACATTCAGTACCTTGAAGAAGACAACCGTCCACAGGTGAAGTTAGACGTAGATTTCGAAAATGGTATGGGTACTTCTATCGGACGTATTCGTGAAGATTCTGTTTATGATTTTAAATTTGTAGGTCTTGCGCACAATACAGTTCGTGGTGCAGCAGGCGGTGCAATTCTTTGTGCTGAAACATTAAAAGCAAAAGGATTTATTACTAAAAAATAGTATAATATCGAATGATGAGAAGCATGGAAATCATGCTTCTCATTTTTGAATTTACATGGTATGATTAAGAGTAGAATTTTATAGATAGGAGAATCGTTCATGAGTTACGCGGATAAAGTTTTTGTTGAAATGTGTCAGGATATTATTGAAAATGGAGTAAGTACAGAGGGAGAAAAAGTACGTCCAAAATGGGAGGACGGTGCTTATGCATACACAATTAAAAAATTTGGTGTGACAAACCGTTATGATTTGTCCAAAGAATTCCCTGCATTAACACTGCGTAAGACAGCCCTGAAAAGCTGTATGGACGAAATTCTTTGGATCTGGCAGAGAAAATCCAATAACATTCATGATTTAAAACCACATGTTTGGGATGAATGGGCGGATGAAGATGGTTCTATCGGAAAAGCTTACGGCTATCAGCTGGGAGTCAAACATCAGTACAAAGAAGGTATGATGGATCAGGTTGACAGAGTGATCTATGACCTGAAGAATAATCCTTACAGCCGCAGAATCATGACCAATATCTATGTTCATCAGGATCTGCATGAAATGAATCTTTATCCTTGCGCTTACAGCATGACATTTAACGTAACTCAGAAAAAAGATGAGGACAAACCTCGTTTAAATGCCATCTTAAATCAGCGTTCCCAGGATATTCTGGCAGCAAATAACTGGAATGTGTGTCAGTATGCAATCTTAGTGATGATGCTTGCACAGGTTTGTGATATGGTTCCGGGAGAACTGCTTCATGTAATCTCAGACTGCCATATTTATGACAGACATGTAGATATCATCAAAGAACTGATCACAAGACCACAGTATCCAGCACCAAAGGTATCTTTAAATCCGGAAGTAAAGGATTTTTATGCATTTACAACAGATGATTTAATCGTAGAAGATTATGTGGCAGGACCACAGGTCAAAAATATTCCAATCGCAGTATAAGGAGAATGAAAATGAATTTAATCGTAGCAGTTGATGAGAATTGGGCTATTGGAAATAAAGGAAAGCTTTTAGTCAGCATTCCTTCAGATATGAAGTTTTTCCGCGAAGAAACAAGCGGAGAAGGAAAAGTCGTGATTTTAGGAAGAAAAACATTGGAAACATTCCCAGGTGGACGTCCACTTAAGAATCGTGTAAATATTATTCTTACTAAAAATACGGATTTTAAGGCGGATGGTGCAATCGTGGTTCACAGCGTAGAAGAAGCGCTGGAAGTAGCGAAAGCTTATGATGATGAAAAGGTTTATGTAATCGGTGGAGATACCATTTACAAACAGTTTTTACCATACTGCAATCTTGCTCATGTGACAAGAATTTACCATGCATATGAAGCAGATGCGCATTTTCCGAATTTAGATGAAATGCCTGAATGGCAGATAACCGGAGAAAGTGATGAACAGACTTATTTTGATCTTGAATACCAGTTTGTTCGTTATGAAAGAAAGTAGGAAGCAGTTTGGCGGAAAAAAGAAAGACCGGTCGCTTTTGGATTTTAGGAAATAAGTGGCTGGATACAAATTTAATTGTAATCACCATGTTTTTGATCATCTTTGGACTGATTATGATTTACAGTGCGAGTTATTATAAATGCAGTATTACGAAAGCGTTTGATTATGACTCCATGCACTTTTTGAAAAATCAGGCACTGATGTCTGTGGTTGGATTGATTGCAATGCTTATTGTGTCAAATATCAACTATCATTTTTGGAAAAAGAAACCAATCGTATTTTTGGCAGGAGCACTTTCTGTATTGTTAACGCTTGTACTTCTGACCAGATTTTTTGGACAGGGACACCCGTTGAATTTGACAATTACTGCCAATGGAGCTACAAGATGGGTAAAATTCGGACCGATTTCCTTTCAGGTGGCAGAGCCGGTAAAGATTGCGGTTATTGTAATTACCTCATGGCTCATTGACAAATATGGTGCAATGGAAATCAAGTGGAAAAAATTCACACTCAAGCACTGGATGGTAACAGCAGTGATTCTTGCACCAGGGGTAGGTCTTGCAGGGTTCCTTGGAATTATCAGCAGTAATATGAGCAGTGCGTTGATCATTGCAATCATTGGTGTGGTCATGTATTTTGCATGGCACCCGAAGTCAGCAATTTTCTATCTTGCCGCATTGGTTGGTGTTCTGGCGATTGGTGTTTTTATTTATGTAATTTCTCAGCAGGGTGTTGTGGATGCGGAAGAAGGTTTCCGTCTGACTCGTATCAGAGCGTGGTTAGATCCATATTCTTACGAATCAGATGAAAGTTTTCAGAGCTTACAGGCATTATATGCCATTGGTTCCGGCGGACTCTTTGGGAAAGGTCTTGGAAACAGTATTCAGAAGCTGGGTAAAATTCCGGAGCCATATAATGATTTCATTTTTTCAATTGTTTGTGAAGAACTCGGTGTCATGGGTGCAAGCCTTTTATTGCTGATGTTTATTTATCTATTATATCGAATTTACAGTATTGCGCAGAAGGCAGAAGACTTATTTGGAAGAATGCTGGCGACAGGGGTATTTTCCCACATTGCCCTTCAGGTAGTTATGAACATTGCGGTAGTAACCGGAGCAATGCCAAATACCGGTGTTACCTTACCATTTATCAGTTATGGTGGTACAGCGACTATTTTTCTGCTGATTGAGATTGGAATGGTCTTAAACGTGCATAAATGGAGTGAACTCAAACGTGATGAAAATGTTCGATTAGAGCAGTTTAGATAGGAGGCAGAGTATGTATAGAGACAATACGAAAGTAATTCAGATTGGCGACAGATATATCGGTGGAGGAAATCCGATCCTGATCCAATCAATGACAAATACAAAAACAGAAGATGTGGCTGCAACGGTTGCCCAGATTCATCGTCTGGAAGAAGCCGGCTGTGAAATTATCCGCTGTACTGTGCCGACTATGGAAGCTGCGCTGGCATTAAAGGAAATCAAAAAGCAGATCCATATTCCGCTGGTTGCAGACATTCATTTTGATTACAGAATGGCAATCGCAGCGATGGAAAACGGTGCGGACAAGATTCGTATTAATCCGGGCAATATCGGAAGTATTGACCGCATTAAAGCAGTTGTTGATTGCGCAAAGGAAAGAAACATTCCAATTCGTATTGGTGTAAACAGCGGTTCTCTTGAAAAAGAGCTTGTAGAAAAATATAATGGCGTAACAGCAGAAGGAATTGTTGAGAGCGCCCTTGATAAAGTAAAAATTGTGGAAGATTTAGGTTATGACAATCTTGTTGTCAGCATCAAATCTTCTGACGTTATGATGTGCGCCAAAGCACATGAACTGATTGCTGAAAAATGTGCATACCCGCTTCATGTAGGTATCACAGAATCAGGCACTGTATTTTCAGGAAATATTAAGTCCTCCGTAGGGCTTGGAATCATTCTTTCTCAGGGAATTGGTGATACCATCCGTGTATCTTTAACAGGCGACCCTGTGGAAGAAATCAAGACAGCAAAATTAGTGCTTAGAACACTGGGACTTCGAAAAGGCGGCATTGAAGTTGTTTCCTGCCCGACTTGCGGAAGAACTCAGATTGATTTGATCAAGCTTGCAAATGAAGTGGAAACATTGGTTGCAGGCATTCCGCTGGATATTAAGGTGGCAGTTATGGGCTGTATCGTAAACGGACCGGGAGAAGCAAAAGAAGCGGACATCGGAATCGCCGGCGGAAAAGGAGAAGGCTTACTGATCAAAAAAGGAGAAATTATCAAAAAGGTTCCGGAAGAACAGTTACTTTCTACATTGAAAGAGGAATTATTAAACTGGGGTGAATAGTGTGCCAAAATCGTTTTTTGACGTATTCCCTGCCTTAAAATTAGAGGGGATTCTGAGAGGTCTCTGTGAACAGATACAGGTAGAAAAAGTGACCTCCAACAAAATGGGCAACCGCATCAAAGTATATATTGTAAGTAAAAAGCTGGTCCAGAAGGAGCAGCTTTTTTGCCTTGAGAAAAATATCAAAGATCAGCTATTCCCAAGAAGCAATGTAAGTATTGTAATTGTGGAACGATTCGAGCTTTCCGAGGCTTATACGCCCCAAAACTTATTTGAAGTATATGAAGAAAGCATTCTGGAAGAATTCAAGGCGGACAGTGATTTGGAATATAACCTGTTTCGTATGGCAGAGGTTACGTTCCCTTATGAGAATGTGATGAATCTAAAGCTTCCGGCAGCTTTTGTGCCGGAAATGGTAGAGCAGAAATTAAAGGATGACCTTTACAATATTTTTGCCCACCGTTGTGGATTTGATATCACCATTCTGCTGGAATATGAAACAGAAGCAAAATATAAGAAGTCTAATCATGATGACTTCTACATCGAACAGCAGATAAAAGATCTGTTGAAAAATACAGAGAAAAAAGAAGAAGTATCAGAAAAAGCTGCTGACAAAAAAGTGGAGGAAAAGAAACCGGTAGAAAGAAAGAAACCATTAGAACCGCTTGGTGGCAGACGTGGCGGCGGTTTCGGCAATGCTCCTATGAAGCGAAGTGATAATCCGGATGTATTCTATGGTCGCGATTTTGATGATGAGACAATCACCATCGATCAGATTGTGGGAGAGATCGGGGAAGTCTGTGTCCGTGGTAAAATCTTAAGTGTTGAGACAAGAGAGCTTCGAAATGGGGAAAAAACCATTGTCAGCTTTGCCTTTACGGACTTTACAGACAGTATCAAAGCGAAAGTGTTCCTGAAAAATGAGCAGGTTAAGGAATTCTGTGAATTTATCAATCCAAAAGCAGGAAGTTTTATCAAGCTGAAAGGGATTGTAAGCCACGACCGCTTTGAAAATGATCTTGGACTTTCCTCAATTACGGGTATCAAAAAGATCAGTAACTTTACATCTTCCAGAGTAGACAATTATCCGAAGAAGAGAGTAGAGCTTCACTGCCATACAAAAATGAGTGATATGGATGGGGTAACCGATGCAAGTGCGCTCTTAAAGCGTGCGAAATCCTGGGGCATGACGGCCATGGCAATCACGGATCATGGATGCGTACAGGCATTCCCGGAAGCATATCACACCATTGGAGATAAAGATGAATTTAAAGTCCTTTACGGAGTAGAGGCTTATATTGTAGATGATTCAAAAGAACTGGTTACCAATTCGAAAAATCAGAGTCTGGATGGAAAATTCGTTGTGTTTGATTTGGAAACGACGGGATTTAGTTCTATTCAGAATAAAATCATAGAAATCGGTGCAGTAAAAGTAGAAAACGGCCAGATTACAGAACGCTTTAGTACATTTGTGAATCCGCAGGTGCCGATTCCATTTGAGATTGAACAGCTGACCGGCATCAAAGATGAGATGGTCATCGGGGCAGATACCATTGAAGTGATTCTGCCACAGTTTATGCAGTTCTGCGAAGACTGTGTGATGGTAGCGCATAATGCTGCATTTGACATTGGTTTTATCGAAGAAAACTGCAGACGACAGAACATCGCATATGATTTTACGGTCATGGATACTGTGGCGCTGGCACGTGTGCTGCTGCCGGCATTGAATCGTTACAAACTGGATACCGTGGCGAAGGCTTTGGGGGTATCTTTGGAAAATCATCACCGCGCGGTGGATGATGCGGGCTGTACGGCGGAAATTTTTGTAAAATTTGTTGCAATGCTAAAAGAGCAGGGCGCAGAATGTCTTGATAAGGTCAATCAGATTGGCAGTGCGTCTGTGGATGCGATTAAAAAAATGCCGACCTATCATGCGGTGATTATTGCAAGGAATGAAACTGGGCGCAGAAATCTGTACCGTCTTGTGTCCTTATCGCACATTGATTATTATGCAAGACGTCCTCGTATACCGAAGAGCGTCTATACGAAATATAGTGAGGGACTTATGATTGGTTCTGCCTGTGAGGCAGGAGAGCTTTATCAGGCGGTGCTTCGTAATGCGCCGGAGGAAGAAATTGTTCGTCTGGTGAAATTTTATGATTATCTGGAAATTCAGCCTCTTGGAAACAATGCGTTTATGCTGCGTGACCCGAAGAGCGGAATTACCAGTGAAGAACAGTTAAAAGATATTAACAGAAGAATCTGTAAATTAGGGGAACAGTGGGGCAAGCCGGTCGTTGCGACCTGTGACGTTCATTTTATGGATCCTGAGGATGAGGTTTATCGCCGCATCATCATGGCGGGAAAAGGTTTTGCTGATGCAGACCAGCAGGCACCTTTGTACCTTCGAACTACAGAGGAAATGCTTGCAGAATTTGCGTACCTTGGACCGGAAAAAGCAGAAGAAGTGGTTATTACAAATACAAACCTCGTAGCAGATCTATGTGAAAAGGTAACGCCGATTCATCCGGATAAATGTCCTCCGGTCATTGAAAACTCAGATCAGACGCTGCGTAACATCTGTTACAACAAAGCTCATGAAATCTATGGGGAAAATTTACCGGAAATCGTAGTAGAGCGACTGGAGAGAGAGCTTAAGTCCATTATTGGCAACGGTTTCGCCGTAATGTATATTATCGCGCAGAAACTGGTATGGAAGTCCAACGCCGATGGTTATCTGGTAGGTTCCCGTGGTTCTGTAGGTTCTTCTTTCGTTGCGACTATGGCGGGTATTACGGAAGTAAATCCGCTGCCACCGCATTATATCTGCCCGTCCTGCCATTATGTGGATTTTGATTCTGATATTGTAAAATCCTACGCAGGTAAGGTTGGCTGTGACATGGAAGACAGAGCTTGTCCGGTGTGCGGTCAGCCATTGAAAAAAGAAGGCTTTGATATCCCATT